>CAYUOQ010000115.1:0-553 GCA_964446445.1 uncultured Methanosarcinales archaeon | reverse complement strand
AACCGGGTCTGTTGCGTCAATGGCAGCAATGCTTGGAGCCCTTATCGGTAGAGCAAGCGAAAGCCAAATGAAAGCAATGGGGGAATTTGCGGAAGCGGCAGGGGTGGCTTTCCAGATACAGGATGACATTTTGAACATAACCGGCAACCTCGGCAAGGAATTTGGCGAGGACGTGAAAGAGGGAAAAAGATCGCTCCTGGCGATACACGCGCTTAATTCCGCAACAAAGACAGAGCAGGAAAGATTGATCGCAATATTGGACTCGCACACATCCAAAGTGGAATTGGTGAAGGAAGCAATTGAAATATTGAAGAAGCATAATTCAATTGAATATGCCGAAAAAGTTGCAGGCAAACTAATTCAGGAAGCATGGGCCGAAGTCGACAAGTCTCTCCCGGAATCCAACGCAAAAAAGCAACTTCAGGAAATTTTAGGATTAATGCTGTCAAGGACTGTTTGATTATCTTCCGAACCTTCTCTCCCTTTGCCTGAACTCATCAATGACCTGCAAAAGATCTTCCTTCTCGAACTCAGGCCACATCTTGCCCAGGAA
>CAYUOQ010000114.1:0-4009 GCA_964446445.1 uncultured Methanosarcinales archaeon | reverse complement strand
TCCCAGTCAACTTCAGCTTTTTCAGTGTAGCCGTTTTTCACAAATCTTGACAAGTTTATTGATGCAAGGTTGCAGGCGCCCCCGTCCTCAAGAGGGACTTCACCGCATGGGTTCGTGCTTGCTATTGGCCTCCCGACGTAATTGGAAGGTGAGTATCTAGTCATGGTTGACCAGAAGATAAGACCAGGCTCTGCCGTCCTGTAATTTCCCTCTATGAACGCATTCCAGATCGTCCTTGCCTTTACAAGCCTCTTAATCTCGTTTGTTTCCCTCGAATTATAATATAGCATGAAGTCGCCTGAATACTTTATTGCAAAATCATATTCAGAACTTGTATCCGGTATTACAAGGTCTCCAAACATGTCCCTCCTTGCCGCTTCGGCCAGTTCACGCTCTGTCAGGCTTGTCTGCTTATGTTCGGCAAGAAACTTGTTCAACTCCTGAACACTGTCGAATGACTTGAGAAGCCTGTACCTCTCGATTGGCTTTGAGGGTATCCCATACGAGTAGTGCACTGCCCCTCCATGCACAACGCCCAGTCCTGATACTCCCTTGTCTTTCAAGTAAACCAGAATTTTGTCGGGGCCATACTTGTTTTGCTCCTCAACAGCAAGCATGAACTCATCAGAAACTTTCAGGCTTATGTTCGCAAACCTTATCTGGGTATTCTCCCTAACCTGCCGTTCAATCTCCCTTAGCTGGTCTTCATTGAACTGCCCAGACCATTTGCACTGGTTCACAATCTGGCTTGTAACCCAGTTTGGTATTTTCTTGACATTTATGAAATGCTGGCTGTCAGGATGCTTTATGTCTATGGTAAGCATAAGTGCTCCCCTCCTTCCAGACTGCCCAATGAGGCCTGTCGTCAAAGAGAAGAGTTCCATGAACGAGACGCTTCCCGTAGACGTGTCTGCAGCATTGTGGACAATTGAGCCTTTTGGCCTGAGTACAGAAATGTCAACACCAACTCCGCCACCATAGGAATATGTCCTTGCGCATTCGTAGGCAGATTGGTATATTGCTTCTATGTTGTCTTCAGCTATCAGCGAAACAAAGCAGTTTGCCAAAGTCTTTAGCCTGTAAAGGTCGCCTGCACCTGCTATTACCCTCCCTCCAGGAACAAACTGTCCCTCGTATAATGCCCTGTAAAACCTTGAAGCCCATTCCTGCTGTTTTTCAGGGGTTGCCTCAACTGCGGCCATGAATGAAGCAAGCCTTGAATAAACATCCTCAGGCCTTTTCTCAATCAGCTTGTTGTTTATGTCCTTGAGGTAATACTTCTTCTCAAATATGCTGGTTGCAAGCTCATTCCCTCCAAGATAATCCCCAGGGTGCAATGGCAGTTCGCCATCATTTTGCTTGTCCTTAAGGAAGAATAACAGGTTTTTGTAGGCTTCAATCCTATCATACCCGATTATCGATGCAAGCTTGCTTTTATGGGCAAACATATCAAGGAGCGCTTTTTTTTCACCATCAGGACCAATTGCTGCATCTGCAGCGGCCTGCCTCATCTCAGCCCTTTTTGCCCTGTAAAGAATGTAGGCTTTTGCTGTTCTTGCATGCCCTGCCTCTATAAGAACCTTTTCAACTGCGTCCTGAACTTCCTCAACTGAAGGAATGTTGTCCCTTGATGATAATGCAGACATCACTAGCCCTGTAAGCCTTTCAGCTTCCTTCCTGTCGCTTCCGCCAACAGCCCTTGCGGCCTTCATAATGGCTGCAGTTATCTTTTCGCCTTCAAAATCGGCTACTCTTCCATCCCTCTTTATTATCTTTGGAATTCTTCTTGAAGAGGTGTTCATGACGCCATCAGCAGATTTTGATGCCATGTTTCATTACCTCACAATAAATACAACCTGTTGTGTCCCTTTCCCGTCTAGAACCCCAATCTGTTGTGTTTTCGGGATTTACATATATTTAAAGATTTTCGTTCCGAAATGGATATGAAGTAATCGGCTATAATACAATTTCTAGCTGGCGTTAATGTATTTTGCAGAACTTATAAAGTTTATATAAAAGCGAAAGCTTTTTGATTAACCCTTCCCCTAAAAAGCCAATGCCCGGCGTAATTCCCCATATCGCAGTTGGTTTGCTGTCCGCAACTGCAGTTCACGTTAAACATTTCAGGACAGAGTTCAGCCTTGCCATTTTCATTGGCAACCTTCTTCCCGATGTAATCAAGTTCGGCCTTTCAGCAGCCAAACAGGGAACCTTGGCTGTTTTCAGCATTAACCAGGATGGGTTTTACCACTCGTTGGACAAGATCACATACAACTATGCAAACTGGTTCACCCTGGGATTCTTCTTTTTGCTGCTTGCCACATTTCTATATCATTATCATGTCATCAAGAAAAAGAAGTTATGGGAGTATGAGGAGGTTTATGTTTTCCTCCTTCTTGGAATAGTAACCCATTTGATAATGGATGCTTTGATCATTGAGAAAGGACCATGGGTTTGACTTTTGGCGTTTGTATTGGGCAATGCGCTCAATTTCATGCCATATATAATTCCTTCAGGAGCAATGAATCACCCTCTATATTCGGGCTTTCACTTATCACAACTCCTGCTATATCAAACTCTTTCCAGCTGCGTATGATGTCCTTGTAGTTCAAGTCCGATTCGTTTAAATTTAAGTGGTTTCTTTCGCCGTTGCCGTTGTAATTGACTCCGGCAATCTGTATGTGCATGTTCCTGAGCGCTTCTTTCCCAAGCGCTTTCTCAACCACTATCAATATCTCGCGGAATTCTTCATAAGTATTGTTGTTGCTTTCTCTTGCGTGCATGTGCGCGTAGTCAATGCACGGCTGTGTTTGTTCAATCTCAGCGCACATCCGCAGTATTTCCTGCAGGTTTCCAAACTGCGTTCTTTTCCCTGTTGTTTCCGGCCGTATCGTGATTTTACAGCCAGCATCTTTTAGTTCAGCTACAACTGCAGCCAATTCTTTCTTTACGGTCTCGTAAACCTTTTCCTTGTCCCTGCCTAGATAAAAGCCCGGATGGAATGCCACGCTCACTCCGCCGCACATTTCAGCCATCTGTGCCGCTTTCACCAGTCGCTTTTTGCTGGCGTCAATCTTTTCAGGTTCAGCGGCATTGAGATTGATGTAATACGGAGCATGGCATGTGAGCACAATACCTTCCTTAGCTGCAACAGCATTTATCTTTGGCGCAGCTGTTGGAAGAATGTTGACAGACTGCACGAACTCAAGCTCCATGGCATCCAGCCCAATCTCCCTTACTGTTTGAATTCCGTTCTCTGTGCCCGTTCCCTTTGCACTCCATGGAATGCCTGCAGTTCCGAAAAGAAGCTTTGCCATAAGTGTCTATCCATGCAAAATAATATAAATGCTACCTTTTTTCTACAGTTTATGGTTGTAGCAGAAGCGTTGGTGCACAAGATTCTTGTTGAGCCAGGAAAGTTCACTGACACGCCATTTCACACATTTGCACGATCCTTACAAGGCCAGCCGTTCTCAGTTTGTGCCACAGGCAGGTCGGTTGTTGAAGCTGAACGCAATGCTGCCTCATGCCTTTTAGCGAGATGCTACATAAATGCTACAGAAGGCCCTCAGTCTGCACATGCTAAGGTTGGCGGCCTTGAGCGGGGGGTTGATGATTCAGAACTCGTGATTGCCTCTTCCTTCAGGCTTGATGAGATACTTCATGATGATTTCGTTAGAGCTAACAGGTACTTAGCTGATAAGGCATTGCCACTTGTGCCAAATTATACCCTTGAAGTTTATGTCAGAAAACAATAATTTTTCTCAAGCATCGAGTGCTTTTATAATCTCCCTGCAGAAGGCCGGAAGGTCTGCTGGCTTTCTTGATGTGATAATGTTCCTGTCAACCACAACTTCCCTGTCAGAGTAGTTTGCCCCGGCATTAATCAGGTCATCTTTTATGGCCTCGAAACAAGTTACGTTCCTGTCTTTTGCTATCCCAGCGCTTGCCAGAATCCAGCCACCGTGGCAGATTGCAGCTATGACCTTTCCGCCAGAGTCCATTTCCC
>CAYUOQ010000113.1:0-4089 GCA_964446445.1 uncultured Methanosarcinales archaeon | reverse complement strand
GCCGCACTGCACAGGGTAAGGACGGCAAACGTATTCCTCCAGTCGAACAGGATCATATCTGCAAGGCAAAGGGAAGGCTATGTTATGGCAAAGGCAAGTGTTACACAAACAGGCAACATTGAATGCGAAGCAAACGTGATCGACTCAAACCTGGACTTTACACCACTGCCAACCCTGAGGAGCCAAGATCCATGCACACTGGCCGAGATGAGCAGGCGAATGCTTGAGATTGCGGCTTCTAAAGCAGCGGTAAAAGAGCTTTCAAGCCATAGCTGCGGAAAGCTGCTTGTAATTGATGGCACCCTGGAAACTAAAACAGAACTGGAACGGGAAGAGATGGAAGAGTTGAAAAAGATTGCGGCAGAAGCATGCGTGACCATTGCGGCAGTTGCAAAAACCTGTTCCCTGCTGACGAACAAGGGCAATGCCCTTATCCCAGCTGTTGGCAGGCTTTCGGCAAAGGCAGGCTATATTGCTGTGGGAGAAGGAACGGAAGAAAACCACAGGGCTGTAATTGCCATAGCAAGGCTCAATGAAGCATCACAGTACTTGTTCAGGATTGAAGCTGAACATGAGGATTTGCTGAAAACAGTGGTTCAGGAGCTGGCAGGCCAATCAAATGACCTCGCATTCCCAGGATACCCTTATGGCCTGGTCATGGCAGACAGGCTTGCAAGGGTAAGCAATGAGGAAGCCGAAGTCATAAAGGCAAAGCTTCTTGCAACAGCAGGCAAAGAAATCAGGGAACTAATCGAACAGTCAAAGGCGCTTGATGCGCATGGAATTCTAGACCGCATTTAGCATTAGCAAAAGTTTAAAAAAGAACAAAACCATGAATTGGGAAAAAGAGGGGAACATGGCAAAAGAAACTATTGACAAGAAGAAAGCGCTCATTCTCTGGTTCAGGGACATTACAATAGAGGACACTCCGCTTGTTGGCGGAAAAAATTCCTCCCTTGGCGAAATGTACGGGGAGCTTGTAAGGAGAGGAGTCAACATACCAAATGGATTTGCAATAACTGCAGCAGCCTACAGGCTATTCATGAAAGAAGCAGGCATAGAGAAAGAAGTAAGAAAAATTCTCTCAGGCCTGAACATAAAGGACGTAGAAAAATTGGCGGAAGCCGGACACAAGGTGCGCGAACTGATACTTGGGGCAGAATTCCCAGCGCAGCTTAAAGCTGAAATCTTTGAGGCTTACAGGAAACTTTGCAGCGAATACGGCGAGCACACTGACGTTGCAGTCAGAAGCTCGGCAACGGCTGAGGATCTGCCAGACGCCTCATTTGCGGGCCAACAGGAGAGCTATCTGAACATAAGAGGGGAACATTCACTCATCGAAGCGTGCAAGAAATGCTTTGCTTCACTTTTCACCAACCGCGCCATAGCCTACAGGCATGACAGAGGATTTGACCATTTCAAGGTTGCCCTTTCAATAGGGGTGCAAAAAATGGTAAGATCGGACAAGGCTGGCTCAGGGGTCATTTTCACGATTGACACGGAATCAGGGTTCAAGGATGCAGTTACAATAAGCGCAGGATACGGGCTGGGAGAAAATGTCGTGAAAGGAAGGATTAACCCTGACGAGTACTGCGTATTCAAGCCAACCTTCATGAAAGGGCTCAAGGCAATTATATCCAAAAAGCTGGGAAGCAAGAAAATCCGCATGGTTTACAACACGCAAGGAACAGCAACAACCAAAAATGTAGTTGTTCCTTATGAAGAAAGAAAGGAATATGTGCTAAGCGACAATGAAATACTAATCCTGGCAAAGTGGGCCTGCATCGTTGAGAACCACTATTCCCAGAAAAACAAGAAGCCAACGCCAATGGACCTGGAATGGGCAAAAGACGGAGAGATTAACAAGCTGTTTATCGTGCAAGCAAGACCCGAAACAGTCCAGGCAGGCAGGGACATAAGCCGCCTTGAAAGGTATGTCCTCAAGCAAAAAGGCAAAGCGATAGCCAGAGGAAGAAGCGTCGGCGACAAAATAGGGCAGGGAAAGGCCCACCTGATAAAGGATGTCAGGCACATAAAGGAATTCAGGCAAGGCGAAGTTCTTGTAACAGAAATGACAGACCCGGACTGGGTGCCGGTCATGAAAATGGCAGCTGCCATCGTAACAAACCGCGGGGGGGCGGCATGTCATGCTGCAATTGTAAGCAGGGAATTAGGAATACCCTGCGTAGTTGGAACAGGCAATGCGACAGAAAAAATAGCTCACGGCCAGAAGATAACAGTAAGCTGTGCAGAAGGCGAAGAGGGCATTGTATATGACAGCCTGCTCAAATTCGAGGTTGAACATATCAACCTGAAGCACCTTCCGAAGACAAAGACAAAAATAATGATTAACATCGGAAGCCCGGACGAGGCATTCACCAACAGCTTCCTGCCAGTTGACGGAGTTGGACTTGCAAGGGAAGAATTCATAATAAACAACTACATCTCAATACACCCGCTTGCCCTCGTGGAATTTGACAGCATAAAAGATGCAGAGGTCAAGAAAAAGATAAACGAACTCACTTACAGCTACAAGGACAAAAAGCAGTTTTTTGTAGACAGGCTTGCAGAAGGCATTGCAACCATAGCAGCCGCATTCTACCCAAAGGACGTGATAGTCAGAATGAGCGACTTCAAGAGCAATGAATATGCAAACCTTGTTGGAGGGCATGCATTTGAGCCAAAAGAAGACAACCCCATGATAGGATGGAGAGGAGCCGCAAGATATTACAGCGACAAGTACAAAAAAGCATTTGAGCTTGAATGCAAGGCATTCCTCAAAGCAAGGGAGGAAATGGGCCTTACAAACATAAAAATCATGATCCCGATGTGCAGGACGCCTGAAGAAGGCAAAAAAGTCATTGAGACAATGGCGCTTTACGGATTGAAGCAGCACAAGGACGGGCTTGAAATCTATGTCATGTGCGAAGTGCCAAGCAATGTCATACTGGCAGAACAGTTTGCAGACCTGTTTGACGGATTCAGCATAGGAAGCAACGACCTCACACAATTCACGCTTGCCGTTGACAGGGATTCGGAGCTGATTGCACACATCTTCAACGAAAGGAACGATGCTGTCAAGTGGATGGTAAGGCACGTCATAGAAGTTGCCAAGAAAAAGCACAAAAAGATTGGAATCTGCGGGCAGGCACCTTCGGACTATCCTGAATTTGCAGAATTCCTTGTGGAATGCGGAATAGACAGCATATCACTCAACCCGGATGCAGTTGTAAAGACTTTATTGATAGTTGCAAACAAGGAAAAAGCCTAACGCCGACTTCTCAAAGATGGAGAGCCACTAATACTCACCCAGCTTCTTCTGGTTCTTGCTAAACTGCTCAAGATATTTAGGGGGAGAAATTGATCTGAACTCAAGACCGAAATCCCTAAGCATCTGCAAAGCGTTGGCGGAAATTTCAGGGGCTGCAATTATGCCTCGCACTTTGTCAATTCCTCTTAACTGCTTGACCTTTATCATGTAGCGCTGGAGCTGCTCCACAGCCTTAAAGTCAGCAGAGTAGCGCTTACACTCGACAACAACAAGATTGCTGTTCTTGTCATATCCAAAAACATCAATAAAACCGTATTTTGTATGCTCCTCCCTGCTCAACGGCTTAAAGCCAGGTTCAATCAGATGAGGATTATCATAAATCATGTCTGACATATCACGCTCAGAGCCAACAAGCTGAATCTTTTCGCCATCCTTAAGCTGGAAGGGCTGGAAAAAGTGAACTTCTGAAATGAAAATGTCCATGTACTCCTTTAGCGGAATGTGATGGCAATGCAGAACAAAACCGCCTCCTTCTGCTACCAGGCTAAAGCTGGTCCCCTCTTTCATGTAATTGATTGGGTTGCTGCCGGAAGGCTGGTGAACAAGCAAAGTCTTGTCCTCCTTGATTATTACAAGCCTATCGCCATCGCTCAAAAAACTCTCAGCCCTGCCGCTATAATGAATGCTACAGGAGCATCCGAGAACGATGACGCAGCCCCTGCTTAAGGCATCATTGAAATTAGCTGAATCAAAATTCATGAGAAAAAGACTAAAGCGTGATGGATAAAAAATTAATGGAATATATGCAAAAAAAGAAA
>CAYUOQ010000112.1:0-4095 GCA_964446445.1 uncultured Methanosarcinales archaeon | reverse complement strand
ATCAAAGGTGGCTGGCCTAACGCCTGAAGAGAAGGAAGTCGCGTGGGGTGCCTGGGAAAGGTTCCAGACTAACCTTCAAAGGGTGCTTTCAGGCGAGTTCCTAAGGACCCCTGTAGCATCCGCTTACGAAGGGTTTGAGCGCACCTTCGGCTTCGGTGAGCCAAAGAAGGAGCCAAAAATGGGGCTGCAGCTTCGGGACGACCCAAACATGCCGAGGGAGTTTAATCTTGAGTTTTACGACGCGCCTGAGCCAAGCGTTATTATGGAAGTTCCGAATCCTTTACCAGTAAATGACCCAATAAATAGAATCGTAAAGGTTGCCGACATTGACTGTAAAGATAAGTCTGGTAGCGCTGGGAGCGGGGAGGTTATTGAACCTTCACCAAAGCCCGAACTAGGTAAGCCTGATACATATACGCTTGTTTATTACCGAGGGGCTAAGCCTGTTAAGTGCAAATTCCAAGACGCGAAAGAGGGTGGCAACACTGCGGAAATAGAGGTAAAATATGGCTTTAAGGCTGATGCAGAACTCTCAACTGCTTTCATGCGCAGGGACAGACTGGAAGCTCACGTTTTGGGAGGCAAAGACCCCGTTGTTGAAGATGATGTTGTGCCGCCATTCGCAGATTACACTAACGGCCCAGTAGCGGTAACGTGGGGGACAGTTGAGCTTGTTAGTACTCCTGTTGGGATTATTGGTGGAAGAACATTAAGTTTGGAACTTTACATTGCCAAGAGCGGATTATGGGAAGGTGAGTTGGCCGGAATTAATTCTGCAACCTTAATTATTCCTTCGGAATTTGGATTTGTTGAGACAAATGACAAAACGTGTTCTTTCGAGAAAGTAAAAGAGGGGTCGAATGAGGACATCAACGTTTATAAGGTTAAGGATAGCCTGATCAAAAAAGATAACGGCGGTCTACGATTTATTGGCGATGGTATTCGGTTTGTATGCAAAATGAGCATAAGCAGCACTTTTATTGACACACTTGCTGGTGATCCGAACTATTACGACCCTCGCCCAAAATGGAAGGGGAAAACATTTAAGGCTTCGATTGATTACATTTTCTCAACCAAGAAAACGGTAAGCTTTGAAGTTGAAGGTTGCAACTCCGGTGATGTTTTGGACTGCAAAACTGAAAAAAAAGGGTGCCAAGGAAGCAGAATTTGCAACGCCGATAGAACATGGGGGCGATGCGAGGACAAGCCTGGTGACGAGTGTATAGAAAGTTAGTTTAGGGGTATGTAAAGTAAAATGTCTGGCAACAAAATGGCGGGCAGCAGACTCTTCTTAACAATGATAATAGCTGCTACGTTGGTGGCTGCCGGCTGTGGCCAGCTGGGCGGCACGCGGAATAAGGGTTCTGAGCTTCCTGAGGTTTACGCTGGCACTGATGGGATTATTGCAACATTTGCACCAGAAAGCATTCCAAGCCTTATAACTACAGGAGGCACTTATGAGGTCTTGCTATTGGTAGCAAATAAGGGAGCCATAGATGCGGATTTGCAAAAAACTACTGTTACAGTTGGTGATACGCGAGGCTTACTAAAATTCGACAGGGATACAATAGAAGGGACAAGCCTAGGGGGCCAGCTTGAGGGCAAGGCTTCGAGTCTTGCAGGGTCACTTGCAGCAGCAAAGCTGATAGTAAACGCCAAGAGCAGCCTAATCAGTGATAGCACAGAGACTAGCCTACAAGCAACTGTCTCTTATAGCTACTCAACAAATCTCACGGCAAACGTCTGCATTGACGCTTCCGCCTACAGCTTCCAGAAGCAGCGAAAGCCTTGCGATGCTAAGGTGCCAATTGTTCTTAAAAGCCAAGGAGCACCTGTTGCTGTGAAGAAGATAGAAACTTTGACAGAAAAGTATGGTGGTTTTGTGAAGCCTAAGTTTAAAATATTTATTGGCGACGTTGGAGGCGGGTCAGTGAACATCATTTATGTTAACAAAGTTGAACTGAATGATAAGCCCCTTACATGCTTGGACGAGGATCCGAAAGACAGCAAGGGCATAACTAAGACTTTGTCTGACATATCGGCTAACGACTTTATCTTGTGCAGCTATGAAGCTAACGACTTTGCAGACGGCTCAGGCACCTTCGCAACCCCCCTTAAAGTCGAGCTGAGCTACGGCTACACCTCAACCTCTGCCCCGGTTCCTGTGAAGGTTGAGAAGGGGTTTGGCTCCGGAATTGCAGCTGCGGAATGTACATCTGGCGAGACGAGGAAATGCGAATTAAGTTACGATGTGAAGGGAAAACCGGCCGGGTCGCAAACATGCATCAGCGGTAAATGGGGCATTTGCACAGCATAAAAACGTGCAAAATGAGTTCTGCATAGAGGGAAAGATTTGCATAAAAGTTCCCTCTTTGCAGGGAAAGATGGCTTTCTCACGAATAACCCAGTATCGAAAGTATCCTTGTCGCGTTTTCACTGCTGACGCACCTGCCCTTTATGCACATCTCTGTCTGGCACTCGAAGTTGTGGCTGCACTGCTCGCTAGGGCTTTTCTGGTCCTTCCACTTGGTAACTGAGATGTCACAGTACTTGCCGGCTTCCCTTGAACCAATTGGAGAACACGCCGGCTGCTCCTTTATCTGCTGTTCCTTTATCTGGAAGGTCTGCTTGTTGTCTTCCTCGTTTGACTCTGCAACAACACCTTTTGTTTTCTTGCCATCGGCGGCAAGAAGCTCAATCGTATCTACTTCTGCAACGATCCAGTAGTTTGCATTTTTGTCACTGAGCCCGCACTTCGTCTGCCCAGGCAAGGGCATGAAGCTCACAGAGAATTTCTCCGATTTGCCAGGGCCAATACTCGTTAAGTCACGCCTGTTGCCAGTGCAGATTTCAGTGTCCCCCTTCAGCACAGACACCTTGGTTTCGAGGAACTGACCTTCTGCTACTGCGGCCTTTTCACCAGTGTTTTTGACGGCAACGCTCACAGAGTAAATGTCTGTGGGAAGGGCTTCCACCTTTGGCACAGGTTCTGCCTCTGTCGGCACAAGGTTGGGCAGCCTTATGCTGGCCGGCTTCACAACCAGCTCGTAAATTTTTTCGTTGTTTGACTCACCAGCCTCGCCAATTTCGGTAACCTCTTTATTGATGTCAACAGCAATTTTTACCCTATAGCTTCCTTCTGTTGCAGGCTTCCACACGAAACTCATCACTTTAGCCTCTGCTTGCGGTGGTATGTCCTTGTCAACCATGCTTACGGCTTTGTACGCGGTAGCGACTGGCGTGGCTGTTTTGCCATCTGCGCTTGTTTTTTCTATTGTTATCTTGACTGTGTAGCTTAGCTGCTGCTTTTCAATTGCGTGCTCTGTGGTGCTTTTTGCCCCGAGGTTTCTTAAATGAACATTTATTTCCACTTCGTCACCGGCTCCAACTTGCTCCAGTGAAGAGACCGTTAAAGGCTTTATTTCGGCTCTTGGTACTAGGTCAATACCTCTTGGAAGTGTGGCTTTGGCTGCCTCAGCACATTTTTGCTCGCATTCAGAAGACTCGTAGCGTTTGCCGTCAATGGTGCATTTGGAGCTGCAGTATTGAAGTTCTGGGAAATCTTCAATACAGGAATAATCAACACATCTCTGGCTTGGAAGCTGGTCTGCTTTACACTGGGCCGACTCCACGCACCTGTTTTCGGTTTTGCAAGACGACCCTCCCGTACAACTCTTAGACTGAGGGACTTTGTCTGATGGGCACCCTCCCTCTCCGCATCCTCCGCTTGTTTCCCACTCTACGCAGCTGCACGTTTCTGAAGTTTTAGGCTCTTCTTTTTTCTCAAGTTCTGCTGCAGAGGGGCACTGGAACAGGCAGTCGCTGTAATCATAGCACTTGCTGTTGGACTGGCACTTCCAGTTCGTAGGGAACTTACAGGGAGATGTTTCTGCACATGGTGATGTTTGGGACTCTGAAACAGCAGCGCCGGTAATCGCAAAAGCATTTGGCAACTGCGATTGCATGTTTGAATAATAATCGAACATCTGTAAAGACAGCAGCAAGAGAACCACTGCAAAAAGCTGCCACACCCTTTTTCTCATTTTATGTTAACTTATAATTGGTGGCTTTTAAACCTTTTGATAGAAACATTTA
>CAYUOQ010000111.1:0-4151 GCA_964446445.1 uncultured Methanosarcinales archaeon | reverse complement strand
CCCCTTGAAGGCAGACGAAATGATCCGTTTGAAGCTTGTGGTAATGCCTTCCTTGAGTGCATGGAGAAGCCGTTCTTCTACAGTTCCTTGTCGCCAAGACTCATTAACAGTCCTTGTGTGTGTCGTATGTGTATTCCCCTGCGAAAATTGTAGGAGCCGTTCGGTCGCGTCTGGTCGTCTATTGAGCAAGACATCTTCAACTGCAACGAGCAAGCCAGCTGGTATCTGATCATAGATTTGCAGCGAACCAGGGTTGACAATTGCCATATCCATGCCTGCCTTAACTGCATGATAGAGGAATGCGCTATTCATTGCTTCCCGAACGCTGTTATTTCCCCGGAACGAAAATGAAGCATTACTGACACCGCCGCTGACCAAAGTGCCAGGAAGGTTTTCCTTAATCCAACGGGTTGCATTGAAATAATCAAGTGCATACTTGTTATGCTCAGGCATACCAGTTCCAACTGGAAAAATGTTAGGATCAAAGATTATGTCCTGCGATTTGAAGCCAACATCACGAAGAATGTTATAGGCACGCTCACAAACACTAATCCTTCGGTCAAAGGTGTCAGCCTGGCCATGCTCATCAAAGGCCATTACAACAACTGCTGCGCCATACCGCAGGACTTCCTTAGCCTGGCTGCGGAAAATCGCTTCCCCTTCTTTCAGACTAATTGAGTTAACAATGCCCTTGCCCTGGATCGATTTCAAGCCCTCTTCAAGGACACTCCACTTTGAAGAGTCAACCATAACAGGAACGCGTGCAAGAACTGGCTCTGATGAAAGGTAGCGGAGAAATGTGCGCATTGCTGCCTCGGAATCAAGCATAGCATCATCCATATTAACATCAAGTATGTTTGCCCCATTTTCTACCTGTTCAAGACCAATTGCGATGGCTGCCTCATACTTGCCCTCTTGAATAAGTCGTTTGAACCTGGCCGAGCCAGCAACGTTTGTTCGTTCACCAACCAGGATAAGATTGCTTCCCTTGAAAATAACTAATTCCTCCAGGCCACTAAACCGTGGCAAGGGTTCAATGGTTGGAATCTTTCGAGGCGGAAAATGCCCTGCAACCTCTGCAATAGCCCGGATATGATCCGGGGTGGTTCCGCAGCATCCGCCAACAATGTTAATCAAGCCTTCTTCCAAATACCGCTCGATGTGGCCCGCAATTGCTGCTGGCGTTTCATCATATCCTCCAAAAGGATTCGGCAAACCTGCGTTCGGATAAGCGCTGACAAAAAATGGCGTCCGTTCAGCAATTGCTTTTATCTGTGGCCTAAGCTGCTCTGCACCAAGTGCGCAATTAAAACCAACACTAAGGAGGTCAAGGTGTGAAACTGATCGTAAGAATGCCTCAGCTGTTTGGCCAGTTAGCGTTCGGCCACTGGCATCGGTTATTGTACCGGATACCATTATAGGTAATTTCCTTCCCATAGCTTCTTGGAACTTGCTAATTGCATACAGTGCAGCCTTGGCATTCAACGTGTCGAAAATTGTTTCCACCAACAAAAGATCAGCACCGCCATTCGTAAGCCCGCGAACTTGCTCAGTATAAGCTCGAACTAAATCGTCAAACGTCACCGCACGAAAACCAGGGTCTTCCACTTTTGAAGAAAGCGATGTAGTCCTGTTTGTAGGACCAATTGCGCCAGCAACAAATCTGGGCTTTGCTCCTGTACTAAACTTTCGCGCAGCAGAGCGCGCTAGACGGGCGGCTTCAACATTCAATTCTTCAACAACGTGCTCAAGGCCATAATCTGCTTGGGCTATTGCAGTGGAAGAAAACGTGTTTGTTTCAATGATATCTGCTCCAGCGTCAAGGTACTGCTCATGTATCCATCTGATTATTCCGGGGGCAGTAATCGTTAACAAGTCGCTCGCCACGATAATCTGCTTCTTGAAGGTCGTGTTGCTGGATCATGGTCCCCATAGCGCCATCTATAATGAGAATCCTGCTTTCAAGTAATTCCTGTATGCCCATCCCCGCTGAGGGGTTGATCGGCTATTTAAAAAGTTAGTTAGCGGCATTATCGTTTTTAGCCACGCGTTTTGCTGTTACTCTGGGTATTCTGAAAATGCAAAAACTCGACATTATACACTATCCGAATCTGAAAACCGTGCTGATGGTAGAGGATACTCTCAAGAAAGCCAGTAATCTTATGACTCGGGAACAGCTAAAAAGAAAAATGCCAACGAAGGTTATGCACCAAACGTTGAATGTTATATTAGGCTATTTGGAAGACAGCGGCAAGATTCTTGATGGGAGAAAGGGCATTCTTTGGATATATAATCCAAGCCCAAAATTGGATAAGGCAGTAAAAGAAGGGGTTGAGTTGTAAGATGTTCAAAGGAAAACCAGTAATTAACCACTGGTGTTGTCTCAGAAGAATTTTAAACTCCTCGGCATTTGGTCACTTATCTGAAATTATGCTTTGAGGCCGCCATCCTTTAGGAATTTTGTACTTGTATTCTAACACCGTTACTGAACTTATTCTCCCGATAACAAATGTCCTTTCATCTTGTCTTAACTGACAAAAGGCAGTAACTGCATTTTTCCAAATTTTATAAATGTCAATTAACCTTGTTGAATGCTCATCGTTATGCGGGCTGTAATATTTTATCTTTATCCTCTTTTTATCCTTAAATGCCTTTTTCAACAATTTCACTATTTCTGACCTTTCCATCACGGTTGCCCATACACTATGATTTTCGCCTTATCAACTAGCTCTTTGCAGGCTTCGGTAAGTTTTTTACTCTCTTTTTCAGGCACTGCAATTTTGAAGCCGTACGTGTATTCTTCCCGCAGGTTGATGACACTAAAATCCCCTTCGGGCTTCATCATGTTGGTAAACTTCTCATCAATGCTGATTTTTCCCTGCTCATTAAGCCATTCAACCAATGCAACGGTGCAAGTTTGATTTTGGCTCTCATAGCCAAATCTGGTGATGATTGCCAGCATGCATTGATACATTGAATAAAATGCGGCATTCACAGCCCAATCGCTGTATCCGCTTTTTAGCATGAAAAGCATTGTTTTCAAGTCGTGCTCCGCCTTCTCCAAATGCTTCTTTGCCGCATCCAAATCAGGCTTTACTTCGACAAGGCCGCGATGTTTTCTTTCACCCTTTGCCAGCCTGTCCTTAGCGTGATTTAAACACCACGTGACATGATTAGCCGCCTGCGACATTTTTCAAAACCTCCACATACTCATCCTGGCCGTAAAGCACAACTCCGGTTTTAACAATATCCAGAATCGTTGCCTCCCTCCTTCTGACATTATCTTCCAGTTCAGGGACGGTTAATTGAATAGTGTGAAGCTTTTTTGGTAACAATTCTGCCTTGCTTTTTACTATCTGTTGGATTTTTGGTCTATCGGATATTGCAGCCGCAATTAAAAGGTCTATGTCGTTGGCTGTTTCATAGTTGCGCAGTACTGAGCCGAAAATCATCACAATCCTATCCTCTTTGTAAAGTTCTTTAAATTCTGCTTTCCAGCGTTTAAAGTTATTGGCTTCATCAGCCAAAAGGAACGCAATCAACTTCTTTACGTAGTCATCCTCAAGCCTTAACTTGTAAATGATGGCCTTGCCAATTCGTTGTGATTTTAGCAGTCCATGGGCTTCTAGCCTCCTAAAAAGCTTTAAAGCTCCAACACGACTTATTCTCAAAATTTTGCTTGACGAGTTTGCATTAAAGTAAGCCGTAAAGTCCTTGAACAGGATAAGCAAGGCCTTTTTTTCAATCTCGGTCAAAAGCACCATAGTAAGCACCAGTTGTCATATGTTAACGGATAGTTACTATTTAAGGTTTTCGATTTTGAAAAATATGTGCGAGATTATGATGTAACCAACTTATGGAAAGCCAATCTTTCTGATGGCTGGAGAATGATATATATAATCAGGGGCAGTGATGTAGAAATTATTTCGTTGATATTGGACTTAATGAACCACAGGGATTACGAGAAGAAGTTTGGATATAGAAAAAGCTGAAAAGCCAGATACAAACATTATAAACAAATTCTCCGACATTGAATATCAGAAGAAGCGGTTGTCGGACCCGCCTTTCAAGAGTGCCGTCTTGCCGCGGCGCTTATCAGTATTCCCGAATGAGTTTTAGCTACTTTTGAGTTTGTAGAAAAAAGCAAATGG
>CAYUOQ010000110.1:0-4158 GCA_964446445.1 uncultured Methanosarcinales archaeon | reverse complement strand
GCGAAAACATCGCTAAAAACATTCTGCAAAGCAAGTGCTATTGCCAGGCCGCCTATGCCTAGCCCTGCAATCAGGGAAGTGATGTCAAAGCCAAAGTTTGAGAGCACAAAGAGGGCGGCGAGGACCCAAAGCGCAATGTTTATTGCGCTCGTTACCAGCTTTGCAACAGAAGCTTTCTGTGATTCCTGTTCGCCCTTCCCTCTTTTCTCAATTTCTTTTTTGGCAAAGTACGCGAATATTTTTTGGAGACTTCTCACGAAATAAAAAGTTGCGACTACAAGAAGCGCATAAGCGGTTAACTTTTGCAGAGTCACGTTTATAGTTGAGACTCTTAGCGCGATGTAAAGCGCTGTGAGAAAATAAAAGATTTTCCCGACTTTTGATAACGCTTCTACTAAAACATCGTCCAATTCAGAGCTCGTTCTGCCTGTGAGGTTTTTTATTCGTTTTAGAATAATGGCCCTGAACAACTCAAGAACTGTGTAAGCGAGTAAGAAGATTGCGAATGCAAGAACGAATTCACCAACAGTGTCATTGCCTATTCGATAGTTGATAACTTTTGCAAATTCAGATGCGTACACGAAATTTATTTCAAAGCCCATTTTATTCAAATGTGCAGCACTATTATTTAAGGATTTTTATGGAAATCCATTATTCTTGACCTGCTTTTGGAGCTTTGAGTATGTCCATGTAAGAAGGCTGAACTCTGAGAATGTCCATTGCGGTAATCATGCCCAGTGGGATATTATCCTTGACGACAGGGAGATGCTTTATTTTCCTGCTGCCAAGCATAAGCATTGCATCATATAGGCTTGTTTCAGGCGCAGCGGTTAATAAGTCCTTTGTCATTATGTCCTTGGCCATTACCTCCTTTGCATCAAGGCCTTTGCCAACAACCTTCCTTGCAAGGTCCTTTTCTGTAATGATTCCAAGAAGCCTGTTGCCCTCAATGACGAGCACGCTGCTGACTTTTTCAGCTTCCATGACCTCGACGCAGCTCATTGCCGTGGTGCCAGGGGTGACCTCTACAATATCCCTAGTCATGAATTCGCCAATAGTGTAATCGTTTTCAGGGTTCATGGACGATAATAAGAAAGCTGCATATAAAAACCTTTTTAGACTCAGAAGACTTATGATTCGGGGTGACAACTGCTGCAGACATAATGAAAAGGGAGTATGTGAATATCGATGTCTCAGAGCCCCTTTCCAGTTTAATAGGGAAGTTCATCAAACTTAATGAGAGCGACGCCTGCGTTTTCGATAAGAAAAGGTTTATCGGGCTTTTTTCTCACGACTTGCTCCTAAAATCAAGGATAGACATCAGGGGCATGAAGCTCAAAAGCGTGACTGCCCCGGTGCCGCATTTGAAAAATACTGACGATATCGTAAAGATAGCGAGCCTCATGTTTGACGCCAACACCACGATCTTGCCAGTCGTTGAAAAAAGGTTTATTGGAATCGTAAGCATCTTTGATGTACTCTCACACATAGGGGAGATTTCCGGGCTTGAAAAAACCAAGGTTGCCGAAATAAGGCATCCGGCCCCCATAACTATTGGCGAGGATGAAAAGATAAACAAGGCAATGGAGCTTATGAGCGAGAATCACATTGACAGGCTTCCCGTAGTTGATGGACGTGGAAACACTTCAGGCTTTCTCAGCCACATAGACATAATGGACAGGTTTTACGTCCATCATGCACGAAGGGATGAGGGCAGCACTGCCCCAAAAGCCCAGACAAGGGTTTACACTGCAGTCAGGGATGACATTCTCGCGCTGCCTGTGAAAGATTTCATGAGCAAAGGCGAGCTGATCATAACTGACGAAAAAGATTCCATTGCTGCCGCCGCCAAAAAAATGATTGTTAACAGAGTTCTCAGCCTTCTTATCCTTAAAAATGGCTCACCATCGGGCATATTGACAAAGAGGGATATCCTGGAGGCCATGATGAGCTCGAAATTCAGGCCAATGCGTAATATACAATTCGCCAGGTTGGAAAGCATTGATATTGACGAATTTGCAAAGCGCTGGGTTATGAAAATATCATCGTTCTATGCTGAAAAGCTTGCTTATCTGGTGAAGAATGAGCTTAACATAGCGCTGCATTTCAAGGAATACAAGAAAAAAGGCAAGCAACACAAATTCTCAATCCATGCAAGGGCCATTTTCCCTGGAGGGACTGTTGCATCAGGCAATGCTCATGATTGGGACATCAGGAGAGCTGTGCACAAGGCGTTCAGGGACCTTGAGCACCAGTTGAGAAGCAGGTTTAAGAAGAGCAAGGCTGCAGCGTCTGTGCGTAAATCCTCCGAGGGCGGAATGAATGGGTTCATCTAATCTGGTTATGCCTTCCACTGCTGCTGCCGAAAGGCTGGAAGTGCTATCTGCGGGATTCGGCATCAGGATTAGCGTTGACCGCGATGGGTTGCTGACGTTGTCAGATGACGCTTGAACCATCCAGCAGCAAGCCCGGCAACCTCCTCAAGCGTTCCAGGCTCCTCAAAAAGATGGGTTGCGCCCTGGACAATTTTCAGCTCCTTTACCGAACTAAGCCTTTCCAGCGCCTTTTTGTTCATTTCAATTACAGGTGTGTCATCGCCGCCAACAATGAGCAAAACTGGCGCCTCAACCTTAGGCAAAAATTCTTTAGCAAGGTCAGGGCGGCCACCCCGGGAAACTATTGCAACTATGTCGCTTCTTTTTGCTGCCGCAACAAGCGCTGCGGCAGCGCCAGTGCTTGCCCCAAAATATCCCGTCCTCACCCCTTTTGTATCCGGCCGTTTTTTAACCCAATCAGTTGCTGCAGAAAGGCGCCCTGCCAGAAAGTCAATATCAAACCTCAAGCTGCCGCTTTCTATGTCAAATGCTTCCTCCTCTTCGGTTAGCAGGTCAAAAAGCAGCGTGGCTATGCCAGAATTTTGAAGCACTGTTGCAACGTTTCGGTTCCGGGGGCTGAACCTGTCGCTTCCGCTGCCGTGCGCAAAAAGAACAATTCCTATTGCGTTGTGAGGAATGGTCAGAATTCCCTTAAGCACAACGTCCTTAATTTGAATGTCAATCTCTTTCGGATCGCTGCCGAAAGATTTTAGCGAAACAGGAACTGCTTTCTGGAGCATTGAAACGACATCGTTGTCATCAACCTGCTCAAAGCTTTCATAAAACTGACCGATTGAGAAAAACTCCTCTGGCTTTTCAAGGCATACAACTTCATCTGCTTTTGAGCGCAGGCTTCCGACGACTTCCGGAGGCCCAACTGGAACCGCCACCACAATCTTGCCGGGCATTTCCAATCTTACTGCCTCAATTGCAGCAAGCATAGTCTGACCTGTCGCTATCCCATCATCAACAATAATCACGATTTTGCCACGAAGCTGGAGCGGCTTCTTTTTGCCCCTGTAAAGCTCATACCTTTTCTTAAGAAGCTCCCTGATGCGCCTGGTTTCTGACCCGACATAGGATTCAGGCAATTCCAAGCCCTTATTAAGAACAACTCCTGTAAGGCTGACTGCACCTATGGCATACTCCTCATTTTCAGGGCTGCCAATTTTCTTTGTCAGAACAATATCAAGCGGTGCACCAAGGTTGCGGGCCACAGCAAGGCCAGTCTCAACGCCGCCGCGGGGAATTGCCAGAACAACGCAATCCTTCCCCTTGTAACCAGCCAGTTTTTTTGCAAGCTGGCTTCCCGCCTCAAACCTGTCTGCGAATGTCATAACCAGACCATAGTAGTCTTTTTGCTTAAATATATTTACGAACAATTAATAAGTTTGCTATCTTTATGCAATTCATGAAAGCGAGCATACCACTGGAAGACCTGCTGGAATTTAAAGGAAAAGCAGCACCTGAAATTGCAAGAAGAATGCAGGCAAGGGATCCCATGCTTAAGAAACCGCTAAAGGAGATTGCAGTGGAAGGAATGGACTTCTACGAAGACCGGTTTGAAAAAGATGGTCCAAGCGCCCTGGAACGCTTGGCCTTCCTCCTAGTTGAGATAGGAAATTACCATGCCGCCATCCGGGACCCCAGTGCTATAAAATACTACTACGGGGCATGGAAGTTCTTTACAGCACCCCAAAACCGAGGCCATGATGCAAAAGGAGACCAGCTTGCCAAGGAAATTCCGGAGTTGAGAGCGTTTGCAGAGGTCAGTGAACGATAT
>CAYUOQ010000109.1:0-4167 GCA_964446445.1 uncultured Methanosarcinales archaeon | reverse complement strand
TCTTAAGCTTTGCCCCTTAAAAGCCGGAAAATTTGCGAAAAAGCTGGAAAAGTTTTGCCTACTTAGCGAAGATAACACGAATTCTGGGAGGGAATCGCAAGGTTTAAATATGTGTAATCACATAGTTCTCCAGATGGTGAACTTAACATTGGCAATACCTGAAGAATTACACAAGAAAATGAAGAAACATTCAGAAATTCGCTGGAGCGAGGTAGTCAGGAAAACAATAGCTGAAAGAATAGACGACTTGGAAATGATGGACAAATTAACAAGCAGCAGCACGCTGACAAGTGATGAAGTGGAAAACATTGCGCACAGGATCAACAGGGAAGTATTTGAAGAGCTAAACAAAAGATGAAAATAATAGTAGACGTGAATGTTATCCTGTCAGCACTGATACGCGACTCCTTTACAAGGAAGCTTATCATTGAAGCCGGCCACGATTTATATTTTCCGAAGATTTCATTTGAAAAGCTGTTTAAGTATAAGGATTACGTTATAAAAAAGTCAGGGCTTTCTGAGGAAATCTATACAAATATCCTAAAAATCCTGTTCAGGCATATTAGGATAATATCAACAGAGAAAATAATGAAAAGCTGGAAAAAGGCAAAAAGGATAATGGAAGACATTGACAGGGAAGATGTTATTTTCATTGCGGCTGCATTAGAGATCGATAGCGCAGCAATATGGTCTGACGATAGGGACTTTGAAAAGCAGAATAACATCAAGATCTTAAAAACAAGGGATATGGCCCAACTTTTTTCTTCCCGAAGCAATCTGGCCATCTCAGATACCTGAGAAAGCGGTGCCATGCAAGTCCAAGAATCGCATCGTCCAGCCTCTTTATCCCATGAATTAGCTAGTTGTTCAATGTAATGAACAGTTTTTTAAAAAATTATCCATTAGAATGTAAAGATTTATATACTTGCGTCTTCCATGGTGAAAACATGATTTCAAGAGAGATGCTGAAAGAAATCCTTCTGCTGCAGCAAAGAAGGGTGAAGGAAGTCCAAGGCTTTGATTTTGTGACTAGAGAAAAGCTGGAAGATTTTAAGGATTTCGCCGGGCTGAAGCACTGCATAATTATAACCGGAGCGAGAAGGTGCGGCAAATCTGTTTTCCTTTCACAGATAATAGGCCGGTTTTTTGATGCGTACTATTATGTTAACTTTGAAGATGAGAGGCTTGCCTTATTCGGTTTAAGCGATTTTAGCATGCTTTACGAGGTTTGCAGAGAGCTGTTTGGTGAAGCGAAAACATTCTTTCTGGACGAGGTTCAGAACATAGCTGGGTGGGAAAGATGGGTTCGTAGAATGTACGATGATGGTTTTAAGTTTTTCATAACCGGTTCTAATGCGAACCTGCTTAGCAAAGAATTAGCCACTTTGTTGACAGGGAGGCATTTGCAAATCTCTCTGTACCCTTTCAGTTTCAGGGAATTCCTCAAATTCAAAAGATTAAGCGTAAGGAAGGAAGATATTTATTTTCCTGAAAAAAGGGCTTTAATACAGAAATATTTCTCTGAATACCTGATAACGGGTGGTTTCCCTGAATATGTGCTGTCTAACAAGGTTGAAATTCTTCAGGAGTATTTTAATGATATCGTTCAGAGGGATGTAGTTGAAAGGTATAATGTCAAGAGTGTAAAGCAGTTGAAGGTTCTGGCAAGGTACCTGCTCACGAATGCAGGGAACTTAACAACCTACAACCAGCTTAGAAAGGTGACAGAAATTAAAAGCACAACCACGGCAATTAAGTATTTTTCCTATTTAGAATACGCATACTTATTGTTTAAAATTTCTTATTTCGACTACTCCCTGAAGAGGCAGATGGCTAACCCTTTTAAGGTATTTGCCATAGATAACGGCTTGAGAAATTCTGTTAGCTTCAGGTTTAGCAGCGACACCGGAAAGCTTTTTGAAAACCTGGCGGCAATTGAGTTTAAAAGAGAAAATGAAGAGGTTTATTACTGGAAAAATTCCCAGCACGAAGAGGTTGATTTTGTCGTTAGGAGCGATAAAATTCTACAGCTTATACAAGTTTGCTACAATATTAGCGACACAAACGTAAAAAAAAGAGAGCTGAAAGCCCTTCTACAAGCAAGCAAAGAGCTAAGATGCAATAACCTTCTCATTATAACAGCAGACTATGAGAGTGAAGAAAAGATTAAAGGAAAACGGGTCAGGTTTGTTCCGATGTGGAAATGGATATTAACAAAGCAAACAGCTTACCTGACTGCTTAGCCCCCGGTCACGCTGCTCTCCCAAAGCTTCTTCCCGAATACTGTTCTGGTTGCAGCAGTTCAAACCTTCATCAACCCGGCCGTCACAGTCATCATCAACGCCGTTACAAACCTCTGTAGCTCCGGGATGGATTGAGACGCCGAGTGGTAATTACTTTACTTTGGCACAGATCGAAGAACATACAAGGTCGGATTGCATAGTTTATCTTATCTGTGCGGAATCTTCACCTTTATAACTCAAGGCAGAATCATTGTTTACTATAGCAGCCAAAGCTGGCGATTTGTAAGGATCGTCTGAGAATGCCAAATCAAGGATAAGTTTTGCGGCGTGCTCGTGTGCTCTACTTACTGTATCCTTTACTGTCCTGCCTTTGATCAGTTCCTCAGCAACGAGGTTTGAATTCTCCATAATCGGCTTGGTAAGCGGGTCATTCAACGGCCTGGTTGCCATTTCGTTTAAGCTTGCTATCCAGAACTTCTTCTCATAGCCCACAAACGCCTTGCAACCTTTGTCAACTGCATCTTCTCCAAGCTCTTGCAGGCAGTCGCATGCACGTGCAAAAACCACCACATCATTAAACATATCAGCATCCTTTAAGCTTATGACTTCCTCCCCTTTATTCCCAAACATTGCAGAGGCTGAACCATGCCCGTTGAAAAAGAAGAAACTCGGCCTATGTGCTGACATCCTTCCCTTAATGTTATCCTTAGTGACCTTTTCACCTTCTACGCTTACGACACTGAACCTTTTGCTTTCCGCCAGCTTTAGAAGCGGGCTTGTCCAATGATAAAGGCAGGAAGTCACAGGATCATGATTTGTTCTGACAACAAGCATCACTGTTCAACTCTGCGTAGCAATTGTCGTCATTTTCCTTATGAAATTAAGCTGCATCTCAACAGCAGCTTTTCCAACTGAAGTCCCTTTTTCAACTTCACTTATTAATTCATCACGGGTAAACCTGCCCTGTTCGCCAATCGAAAAGTTCACATTTGGAGGAATCGCCTGCAGCCTTTTCAGAACAATCATTTTGACTTCACCTTCATAGTCATTTCTCATTTTACAGCACCCCTATTTTTTGTAACTGGCGTAAGATTGCCTGTGCTTTTTCTGTGTCGTGCTCTATTTCAGCTTTACAAGCAGCCCACGAAAAAGAGTCATTATCAACAACCGCAACTATCTCTACACGCAACGGTGAAGGAATGTTTGCGTAAAGCTTCAAAAACTTGGCCTTCAACATCCCATAATCAGTAGCTTGCTCCATATCAACTCCTCACATCAAGGGATAACATCTGAACATTTAAACTTTAGCAAAAACATATTCTTAATGCTTCTGGTTACTTTTCAAGCTTGAATTTAAATAATATAGCGCCAAACCATGGCCTAGGCTGCAGGGGATTTATCATCTTCGCCGTTGCACGTTTCTGTTGTGGCAGCGTCCGTGTTTGGGATTGCATTGCAAATAACAGCGGTGTTGTCAGAATTGCACACGTAGTTTCCCTCGGCCGCACATATTCCGGTTCCTGCAGTGCAGGACATGCCCCACAGGGCTGAGTTGGTTATGCGCCGCATGTGGTGCAATTGTTTTTTACTCCCACATCAGCCTGGCCGTCGCAGTCATTGTCGGCATTGTCACAGGTTTCTGTTGCAGCCGCATAGCGCATTGCCTATGTGCACTTGGCTTTGCGGATCGCCAGCCTTGGAGCAGCTTTTGCCTCGCTTTTTGCGATAGCTCGATAGGCTGGAGGCTTTATATAAACCTTATAGGATATAAGGGAAAATCTAATATACTGCCCCTTAAGAGTGACAACACATGCGTATCACTTAATAAAGGTGACATTTAGGGGGTGGTTTGTTATGGAGTATATGCTTGAAACAATTGTCAGCGGGAATGTAGCGAAAGTCGCCAAAAGAAACCCTGACATGG
>CAYUOQ010000108.1:402-4189 GCA_964446445.1 uncultured Methanosarcinales archaeon | reverse complement strand
ACTCAGAGGATTGCTTTTGGAACCTTCACGACAACTTCAAACTGCCCCAGGTGCAGGGGTGCTGGGAAAGTCATAAGTAACCCTTGCAGGACATGCCATGGGAAAGGGCGTGTTGAGAAGGTCAGGAAGATTGATATCCATATCCCTGCTGGCGTTGACAATGGGCACAGGTTGCGCATTGATGGCCAGGGGGAGGCTGGCGAGCATGGCTCAAGCCCTGGCGACTTGTTCGTTATGATAAAGGTCAGGCCCCACAGGATTTTTGACAGGAGGGGTTCTGATATTTTCATCGAGATGCCTGTCCCATTTTCGATTGCCGCCCTCGGCGGCGAGGTTGAAGTGCCAACCTTGGATGGGAATGCGAGCTTGAAGATTCCGTCCGGGACGCAGAGCAATACTGTTTTCAGGATGCGCGGGAGGGGCATTCCAGACCTTGATTCGGGAGAGAAGGGCGATGAGAACGTGAAGGTAATCGTGGCTGTTCCTGAAAAGCTCAGCAAGAGGCAGCAGGAGCTTCTTCGCGAGTTTGCAGTTGAGGAGGGAAAGTCCATGAAGGGAGTGTTCGGGAGGATTTTCTGACAGCCATAAAAAAGTGAGCTGTAAGGTTAGCGTCACTTGCGCAATAGCTTTTTAAAGCTCCCATAGAACAAAAGCTATATGGCTGAAGTCAAAGAGATTTTCAGTGATTCTGAACTTGTTGATAGAATTAGGGAGAAATTACCTAAGCTTTTCGGTATAGCCGCATTGGAAAGTGCGAGGGCTGGAAAGATAGGTATGGAAGTTGGTTCTTTAAGAGAAAGAATTGTAACAGCCTTACTCATTTACAAGTTCGGTTTAACTGCTGTGGATACAAAGCTTCCGATTACCGAACCAGAAGCTGATGTGAAACTATCAGGACGGAAGATTTCTATAAAAACAATTACTGACGAAGGCGGTATAAAAGCTGTATGGACTGTAGATGCTCAAAGTGCACAGCGATTTATCTATGGATATGTTCCTCAATGCGACATTATTCTTGTTAAAATATGTTGGGGGACGAATAATGGTGGTCTTTATCTGATACCTTTAAGTGTTCAACAAGAACTTTTTAAGCAAATGGGAAGAGAACGCTATTTGAAATTGCCAAAACCTGGAACGAATCCAAGAGGTGTTGAATATTCTAAGGAAGCTATTAGGACTATGATTTCTCATAAGGACACTTTGAGAATACAGATTAATTGGAAAAGGGAAGTTTCGGAGTATGATGCTTTTAAGCGTTGGGTTGATTACTGGGCAGAGTAATCTATTGTTAACTTCTTTTGTTCTGCAACCTGTTTAATTCTTTCTTGTGCCAAATCGCAATACGTTTTGTTAAGCTCATATCCTTCGTAATTTCTTCCTACTTTAATGGCAGCTATTGCTGTTTGCCCGCTCCCCATAAAAGGGTCTAATATAACATCACCTTCAAAGGTGTAAAGCTTAATCAAACGCAGAGGTAATTCAACTGGAAATGGAGCTGGGTGTCCGACCTTTCTTGCAGATGCTGCTGGAAACGACCAGATGCTTTTAGTGTATTCTAAAAATTCGTTTTTCTCAATAGTATCGGGTTTACCGTTTTTCTGTCTTGAAAATGTTCCTTTGGAAAAAATCAGTATGTATTCGTGAATATCCCTTAAAATTGGATTAGCTGCCGACTGCCAGCTTCCCCACGCGGTTGAAGTTCCCGCACTCGCCGATTTATCCCAGATAATCTCACCACGCATTAGGAAGCCTAATTCGTTCATAATCTGAATAATATAAGAATGTAAAGGGATGTATGGCTTTCTTCCAATATTGGCAATATTAATACATACTCGCCCACCATTAACTAATACTCTGTGAGTTTCCTTCAAAACCTTTCTTAACAGGGCTAAATAATCTTCTAAAGACAAATCAGCATCGTATTCTTTCCCTACATTGTAAGGTGGTGATGTGACCATTAAATGAACAGATTCGTCTGGTAATTCAAACATATCCTCACTACTTTTACAGAAAATTCTGTTAAGAAGTGGTTCAGGAATGAGATTTTCTACAGATTCCAGTATCTGATAGTTTTGATAGGTGGAATAAAGCTTTTAGGAATACTACTTTTCTTAATTGTGATTAATTCTTTGTGATACTCCGAATGAGCTTGTTTGTGTTCCGTTCATAACTGACTTTATTTGCTTGTGGTCTTTATATGCCTCTCTGGTCTTTTTCCGTATTTTTTTTGCCATTTTCGTTTATCTTCCGACTATCTCCGCAATCTTTTTGGCTTGTCAATAAAACTCATTCTTGCTGATTATGAGCTTATTGTTTTTGGTTTCCGCTTTTAAATCTTCACCAGTTTTCCAGCCCAACTTTTTAAGCAGGGTGTTTGGAACAACTATCCAGCTTTTAAAATATGCCTTGCCCTTGTATTCTCTGCTTTTTTGGCTTAAAAGTCGCATAAATAGCGGTTAGATACCTAACCCTTTATAAGCATTTCGGTATCTAAAGCTATGCGTTCCTTTAGTTACTATTAGGTATCTAAATGTTTATATACTTGGTTAGATGCCTGAATAGCTATGGAACTGACAACAAATGGATGCTCCTGAACAAGCGATAATAGAAGGATACGGTTAATATGAAACGTTTTAAAGTGCCAAATTTCAACCTTGCTGAAACCCTCGGGTCAGGCCAGCTCTTCCGCTACATCTGCGGCAGTGACGGCTTTTATCGGGTTGTAGCTGGGAATTCAATTATCTTGCTGCGGCAGAAAGGCAATGCAATTGAGTACGAATGCAGCAATGGGTTTGACGTTAAGGGATTTCTCGGCTTAAGCCACAACTACGGCGGAATCCTGGCATCAATCGCGAAAGACGAAAAAATCGCCGCAGCAATAAAAAGCCACTATGGCCTTCGCATCCTTGGGCAGGGCTTGTGGGAGTGCACTGCATCATTTATCTGTTCCTCTTTTTCAAACATCCCCCGCATCAGGCAGTGCATAGAAAAAGTGTCAGCCACCTTTGGCAGCAGCATAGAATTTAAAGGTTTTTCCACTTTCGCTTTCCCGCAGCCTCGGCAAGTCAGCAGCTTGCAGAAGCTGGAGGAATGCGGCCTTGGCTATCGCGCAAAATACCTGTTTGAGACTGCAGGGATTTTTTGCGGCAGCGACGGGTTTTCACAAGGGCGGTTGCGAAAGCTGGGCTACGCAGGGGCGAAAGAGAAATTGATGGAATTGCCTGGCGTTGGCAGCAAGGTTGCTGACTGCATCCTCCTGTTCTCGTGCGGCTTTCCCGAGTCATTTCCTGTTGATGTCTGGGTGGGGAGGGCGATGCTTGCCAATTATGGCCGCCAGATTGGAAAGTTTGCAAAGGGGAAGAAAGTAAATGCCAAGGTCATTTCTGAGTTTGGCAGGAACTATTTTGGCAGTTATGCCGGTTACGCCCAGCAGTTCCTTTTTTGTGATGCAAGGGTCAATCCTCAGGCCCTATCGGCTCGATATCCTCTTCCTTGAACCCATTCTTCCCCACCAGTGGCAGGAACATGAACTCTCCCAGGCTTTCCCTTCCAAAGGTGTTTCCTTTTTTCCTTAGCTTTATCATTTCCTGGGTTGTCAGCCCTCCGACCGGGGCGATAATCGTGCCTCCGTCCTTTAGCTGCTCAATCAGCGGCTTTGGGATTTCAGGGCATGCCGCCGTTACTATTATGCTGTCATATGGTGCTGCATTTCCGTAGCCCTGGCTTCCGTCTTCCTCAATTACGGTCACATTTCCTATGCCTGCCCTTGCAAGGTTCTGCTTGGCAA
>CAYUOQ010000108.1:0-392 GCA_964446445.1 uncultured Methanosarcinales archaeon | reverse complement strand
CTGTCACGACTTCTAGTGAGAATACCTTTCCTTTTGTCCCGATAACCGTTGCAATGAGGGCTGAATGGTAGCCGGAGCCGGTCCCGATTTCAAGCACCTTGTCCCCCTCCTTGAGGTCCATTGCGTTGATCATTATTATTGTCGTTGTCGGCTGTGAGATTGTTTTTCCGCAAAGAATTGGCAGTGGGTAGTCTTCGTAGGCCACTTCTTTCAGGCTGTCCGGGACAAAGTATTCCCTGGGCACCTTAAGGAATGCGTGAAGCACTCTTTCGTCTGCAATCCTGGCATTTCTCCACGTGTTTGCTAGCTCATCTTTCATCATTTTGCCACCGGGGTTGCATGATGGGTTTTGGTGTTTAAATTTGTTCTGGACTATATCAGTATTCCCGAAT
>CAYUOQ010000107.1:0-4222 GCA_964446445.1 uncultured Methanosarcinales archaeon | reverse complement strand
AGGAGTTTTATAATTCCTCAGAATATCAATTGCCTCAACAGTCTGCGGCATAAAGCCCTCATTAATGTCAATAACCAGAATTGCAATATCAGCAAGAACCCCGCCACGCTTCCTCAATGAGACAAAGGCAGCATGCCCGGGGGTATCAATAAGCAGCAGACCCGGGATGGACAGGTCAAGCTTGAGCTGGGAAAGCAATGGGCCGCACAGCTTCTTAATGACCGAAACAGGGACAATGGAAGCCCCGATGGCCTGGGTGATCTGCCCAGGCTCGGACTGGACTATTGCAGTGCCGCGAATCCTGTCAAGGATGCTGCTCTTGCCGTGATCAACGTGGCCCATAACAGTTCCAATCACAGCGCGCAAATGCTTGGCAGAACTATCCTTTCCTTCACTTTCCGCAACTTTCCCGCCTGATGCCATTCCAGAATCCCAATCAAAGGAGCTTCAGGCTATTTTTAAACGTTACCTATGAAAGCATCCCATTGCTTACCAAAAACGGAACAATCTTGTTTTTGACTATTGGCGAGATATTTTCAGCATCGCCCGCAGAAACCCAAACTAGTTCCTCGATCTCAGAAGAGGCAACAGGAACTCCCCTTAAATTACCGCTGTAAAGCTCAATCAGGACAGTGGCATCCTGCTCAGCTGCAAAATCCTCAAACTTACCCAGAAAAACAGCCCCTGGCTCTATCATGCACCCCAACTCCTCCTTAATCTCCCTCCCTAAAGCTTCCAAGGAGGTTTCAAATCCTTCAGGCTTGCCACCAGGCATAAGATAAAACTTACTCCCGTGCTTGCGCACAAGCAAAAGCTTCCCATTCCTGATAACAACAAGGGCTGACTTCCTGATTACCATAAGACAGGCAAATAAGCAGAGGTTTATAAATCTGCTATAAAGAACAGGGTTGCATGTATGGAACCTTAAAGGAAGGAAAGGCAAAAATAAACATTCCAAAATTCGAAAAGATTTCAAGCGAAATGCCAGTATTCTACAACCCACAAATGGCATCAAACAGGGACATTGCCGTTGTTTTTCTGGAATCTGCCTCAAAAGCGTTCAACGTGCCAAAATGGAGGATTGCAGACCCAATGGCAGCAACAGGCATAAGGTCAATAAGAATGCTGCTGGAATGCCCCAGTCGAGTGAAGGAGATTGAAATAAACGACTATTCAAAAGAGTCAGCAAAGCTGATAAGGCTCAACCTCAGATTAAACAAATTAAACAGGAAAACCAAGGTTACTGTTAACGAGGCAAACAAATTTCTACTGATGAACAAGCCTTTCAGCTACATTGACATAGACCCCTTTGGGTATCCCGGGAAATTCCTTGACACAGCGGTAAGAAGGATCACACACAAGGGTGTGCTGGCAGTAACTGCAACAGACACAAGCGCGCTTGCAGGCTCTTCAATTACCGCTGGAAAAAGAAAATACCTTGCAAAACCGCTAAGGAACGGCTTCATGCACGAAACTGGCCTGAGACTGCTGATAAGACTTGTGCAGCTTTTTGGTTCAGTCCATGAAAAAGCATTGATTCCTGTTTTCTCATACTACAAAGACCACTACATAAGGGCATATTTCAGATGCATATCAAGCACAAGGCTTGTGCTTGAAATCCTGGAAAAACACAAGGAACTTTTCTACTGCGGGAATTGCTGCAGCAAGAAAACCAAAGGCAGGGAAACTAAGTGCATCAATTGCGGCAAGGAGATGGAAAAGGCCGGGCCTGTCTGGACTGGAAACCTATTCGACAAGGAACTTGCAAGGCTAATGGTGGAAAATTGCCAGAAGAAAAAGCTGCCAGAAGAAACAGAGAGATTCCTAAAAACAATTTTGCGGGAAGCGGCCTGCGAGAGCCTCTTGGGGGAAGCAGCGGTAGGGTTTTACACAATGGAAGAACTGTCAAGCAGGCACCATATAGCACAGCAACCCAAAATGGCAGAAGTGATAGATAGGCTTGAAAAATCCGGCCATAAGGCAGGACCAACCCACTGCACACAAACAGGGATAAAGACAAACGCACCGGTAAAAGACATAGTAGCTGCCGTCAAGCAAAAAGCTTAATAACAGGATAAGGCAAATTCCAACAAAAAGGGGAAGCAAATGAAAAGCGGGCACATCATCATCCTAACAACCATTCTGGCATCAGTCATCGGAACATTCTTTGCCTCAAATGCGATAACAGGCCTAACAGTCGCCAAGGCCGGAGTGCAGGAAAGCAATTTTGCATCAGTAACAGGCCACGTGACAATCGGCAATGGCCAAGCAAGCAGCATTCAGACACTGGCTGGCTCAATACTCTTCGGAATGCTTGCCATAACAGCACTTGTTGTAGTTGCCCGGATAGGAAAAAACAGCGTTTCAGAAGCAATGGAAGCAAAGGCTCCAAACCTCAAAAACATGGTCAAAAAGGCGAACAATGCAATAGATGAGGGAAGATTAAAGGAAGCGCATGACCTTTACAGTTCAATGAGGAGCCTATACTCAAAAATGCAGCAAGAGGAAAAGCAGAGCCACTTCAAGAACATAATGGGAGTCCACCAAAGGCTTTCACAGCAGGCAGCAATAAAGGAAGCACAATATTTGACAGAGAAATACGTTGATGAGACAATAAGCGAAAAAGAATTCGAAAGGCTCAAGCAGCTAATAATCAGCCAGTAAACAATCTTTCTAATTCAGTTACAAACTCGGGCAAGGTATCAGCAATAGTGCCGTCAAAATCAAAGATTAACATGCGCATGACTAAGAATTGAAATAACCAATATAAAATTTCTCCTATCCCAGAATAGAAACCTTTTTAAACTTTAGTTTATAGCTATTAACTAAAATGGACATCTATAAATCAAAGTTTACAAGATTGCAGCGGGAAATATTTACATTGCTGTGCTTAAAGTCAGGCGACAAAATGAGCAAAAGAGGGATAGCGAAACTTTTAGGAGTTTCAGCTACGGCAGTGGGCAAAGCCCTGCCAGCGCTTGTCAAGGAGGGGATTGCCATTGAAGAAAAAGCCCCCAATTTTGACAGCGTAAGCCTAAACCGCAGCCAAGCCATAATGCAGTTAAAGCGCGCCGAAAATCTAAGGCTGATTTACGAATCAGGCCTTGCACAATTCCTGGAAGACGCCTATCCAGGATGCGCTGTTTCACTCTTCGGGAGCTTTTCAAGGGGGGATGATACAAGCAAGTCAGATATTGACGTAGCGGCAATAGGATTAAGCAAAAAAGACGCGGATGCGGGACAGTTCGAGAAGATTTTTGGCAGAAAAATAAACATAAACAAATACGAATCCTGGAAATCCATACACAAAAACCTTAAGGAAAGCATATGCAATGGAATAACGCTTTCCGGAGGAATTGAACTTTGAAACCAATCAAAAATTTTTCCGAATTCCTAAGCGAAGGAATTGTGAAGAAACAATTCCCAGATAAGCCCAGGGCAGAATTTCTCAAAAACGAGTCAGCACAAGCAGAAGCATTCCTGGCAAAAATTGTGGGGAAATTCGGGATAACTGACGAGAACGCAAACACCATCGTAAAGGAAAGCTATGATATACTCATGTCACTCATCAGGGCCAGGATGCTGACTCAAGGCTTTAACTGTTCAGGCCAGGGAGCACATGAGGCTGAAGTCTCATATTTAAGGGAAATTGGAATAAACGAGTTGGACGTCCATCTGGCTGACCAGCTCAGATACTTCAGAAACGGCATAATGTATTACGGAAAGAGCATGGATTCCGATTACGCTAAAAAAGCAATGGATTTAATGAAAAAGCTTAAACAAAATCTCGGATAGCAGGCATAGAACAAAAAAGCTTTCTTATCCTACCGCCCTTCTGACATCCGTAACCTGAACGCTGCTGACTCCCGGAAGCTCAGAAATTTTCTTTTCGAGCTCCTCAGTCCCTCCCTTTTCTTCGCTTACTGAGAACATGAAAACAATGGCCTTGAGTCCGAAAGCGATCGGCTCAACCTTGATTGCAACCGTGCCATCACGAAGCGTGCCTATGGCGCCTCCAAACTCTTCAATAAGCCGTATAGACGCCTCCTGGATGGACTTCAAATCCTCCTCAGGAGAGGAAGGCATTACTTTCAGCGTAACAATAACAACTGCCATTAGAAACCCTCAGTTTGGCCCTGAAAAGCCACATTCCTGGCAGGCGTAACGAACCGCATTCGACCTGCAGCTGGAACACCTGATGAATTGGACCTTGCTGCAGCCA
>CAYUOQ010000106.1:0-4236 GCA_964446445.1 uncultured Methanosarcinales archaeon | reverse complement strand
GTATTTTCCAAGGCCTTTGCAAATATAGATTGCCCTCAGCCCCGCGACCCGAATAGCCTGCCGGATGGGTACTACAAGGGGCAGATGATAGACACGCACGTTCATCTTCAGAGCCTGCCGGACGGCGAACCTGGGTTTCCTAACGATTACTACATGGATGACAACCTTGGCATTAAGCGCAGCATGGACGAATGGGTCTGCATGCTGGACGCTGAGGGAACAAAAAAAGCGTGGGGATTCTTTCCAGTATGGGAACCGATAATAAACGAATCGATAAATGTAGTTAAGATTACAGGGGAGAAATATCCAAAACGTTTTATCCCTTTCATAATGCCTCCGGATAAGGATGAGCCCACAGTGGTTGCAGAAAAACTGGAGGAAATGCTCAATGCTGAACCGGGACTATTCCAGGGATACGGCGAGATAGGCCTGTACGGAAATCCTAATTCGCCTCCCCTTCCACCGGATTCCGAAAAGCTAATGGAAATTTATGCTATCCTCGGCAAGCAGGGTTTGGTCGCATACGTCCATCCTGGGGAAGGGCAGAAAGAAGCCCTTGAGCGCGCTGCAGCTGCAAATCCCGGTGTTACCTTTGTTTTCCATGGTGACCAGCTGATTGATTGCGCTGAGTGCGATGGGACCCCAGATGCTGTTGCAGAAATTCTGAAGAATCATCCAAATGTCTATTATGGCATTGATGAACTGTATGGAGATATCTGGCTAATACAGCCGGGAGTTAAAAAAGAAGAGTTCCTGGCTCATTTTTCAGACTATGAACCTCTTCTTGAGGAAGACATAGAAAATTGGAAAAGGTTCATAGAAACACATCCGGATCAGGTCTTGTGGGGGACAGATCGGGGCGTTTCAGAATCCTGGGATAAGAATCCTGAGGTTGCCCTGGTCCTGAATAATTACATACGTGCATTTATCGGCAGGCTTGATCCTTCAGTGCAGGAAAAATTTGCATACCTGAATGCAGAAAGGATAATCCCGGAATGATCACACTCAGGTAATTCGTGGAGTGGCCCAGGCTAGGTTTGTCGGGTAACTAAAAATTTATAAAATAGATATATCTAAATTATGATATATGGGTGATAAATATGTTGGGTTTGTTTGCTAAAAAATGCGAATATTGCCGCGGTAAGATCGAAAAAGGCAGGGAGATTGTTAGAAGTGTTAAAGTTTTGGGTTATGTTGGAACCTACCCCAAAAGCTTCTGCATCGAAGAGCATGCAAACAAATATGTTCGGGAAGTTGAATCTCCTGCATTGCCAACTGATAAAGGCGGCGGATGTTGTGGCCAAAAGTAAAAGAGGCAGGAACGATGAAAAAGCTTTGGAAGATTCTTGCGTGGGTAAGCATGACATGCGGCTTGGTAAGCTATTCAATTGGTTGGTTTGCACTCGCTTTTAATTCCAAGGCTTGGGTTCCTGCTGAACTCTGGTTTTATGATGCTATCGCAGCAGGCGTATTTGGCATATTCTTCCTTCTTTATGCGTTTCCAAATCGAATAAAGGAGGCTGTTGAGGATGGTCAAAGACCCTGTTTGTGGTATGGAAATTGACGAGAATAAAGCTGGGAAGGTGTCGTATAAAGGCAAAAACTATTACTTTTGCAGCACTGACTGTCAGTCTGAATTTTGTAAAGGTCATGGAAGGTTTAGCAAGCCTGACCAAGGAAGCAAAGTCTGACTCTGATAAATGCTTTACAGATAAAGAAAAGTATTTATACAAGCGGTGGCAAGCATATATAAAATAAGATATATCTAAAATTCGATGTTTTAACCGGGGAGTAGTTTGGAATAAAATAAAATGAAACAGTTGAAAGGGCGCAATAATTTAGAACCTTATACCCCTCTCAAGAATATTATTTTTGATGTCCTTAGGTCTGGCAAGCAGTTCAGGGTAAGGGACGTTTATGAAAGGCTAAGAAAAAGAAGGGATGTTGCCCTGACGAGCGTTGCTGTTGCCCTTGACAGGCTCTTTGTGGAAGGATTTGTGGGCAGGAAAATAGAAGCGGGCAAGGGAGGGCTGCACTATATTTATTTTCCCCGGAAGACAAGAAAGCAGTTTGAGAAGTCTGTTGCCGTAAAAAGGGCAAATAATTTTTCAGGTTTGGCGGTATTGCAAAATGAGTATTAGCAAGTCCAAGCGGTAAAAATACTAACGGGTGATGAAAATGGTCAAAGTCAAAAACTTAATCGTGTGGGGAATTGTAATAGTCCTGTTTGGGTCTGTTTATGCAGCGTTTGGCGTAACCAGGGATAAGCAGCCTATTGCTGCAAGTAGTAACGATATGTCCAGCCATCATGGCGGTGTAACAATGCAAGCCAGCGATATGCAGTCATTTATCGGCAAATCCGCTCCTGACTTCAGTTTGGGAACAATGGATGGCGAAGTTATGAAGCTAAGCGACTATAAAGGGAAAAACGTTGTCCTGTTTTTTAATGACGGCGCAATGTGTTATCCTGCCTGTTGGGTCCAAACTGCAGCTTTTGCAAATGCTGAGCGATTCAACACTGCTCAGGTAGCAACCTTTTCCATAGTTGTAGATCAGAAAAGCGAATGGCAAAAGATAGCTAAACAACTGCCAAGGTTCTCAGAGGCTAAAATGCTTTTTGACACAACAAAAAAAGTGTCTTTGGAATATGATGTTTTGAATACCCAATCATCGATGCATCCCGGCATATTTCCAGGCCATACCTATTTTATCATTGACAAGGAAGGGATTGTGCAATTCGTGCTTGATGATCCGGACATGGCCATAAACAACAACTTACTGGCTTCAAAAATAACGGCGTAACGGAATGGAGGCCTTGATTATTGCATCGTTGATAGCGGCATTGCTTGCAGGCTTAGCTGCATTGTTCGCGCCTTGCTGCATTGGAGTGCTGCTACCAGCCTACTTTGCGTCCATATTCAGGCAGAAAAGAACCGTATTCTTGATGACATTAGTTTTCTTTTTAGGGTTGCTTGCAGTATTTCTTCCCATAGGCTTAGGGCTTGGTTTTATTGGCAACATATTCAAGCAGTATCATAATACAATTTATGTTATCGGAAGCCTGTTCCTGTTTGCCTTAGGCTGCCTGCTTATCCTTGGGAAGCAGTTTTCCATGCCTTTCCATGCAAAGTCCCCCTCTAAAGTGACTGGAGGGGCATCTGTCTTTGTTCTTGGAATTTTTTCCGGGTTTGCCACCCTATGCTGTGCCCCTGTTCTTGCAGGTGCTTTGGCGCTGTCAGTGCTTCCAGGATCGGTAATTTGGGGCGGAGTTTACTCTATCTTCTATGTCCTCGGGATGGTATTGCCTTTATTCATAATTTCATACTTCGTCGATAAGACGAAAATCATGGAGAAAACCGCTTTCCTCAAAAAGAATGTGACGTATCATTTATTTGGCAAGACAATTACCGTATCAGTGTCTAACCTGGCCTCAGGCATAATCTTTATTTTAATGGCACTGCTAATAACTTATTTTGTCAGCACAAACAGAGTAGCCTCGCATTCATCAACTCAGATTAGTGTTAACATATTTATCGCCAAGTTAACAGACTCCCTGACGCTTCTGGTTGGAAGAATTCCTTCCTGGACAGGGGCAGGATTGCTAATGCTTGTTTTTGTTCTGTTAGCTTTTGCCGCATATAGAAAGAGGGCAAAAAGCAGAGGATTGAAATGAGCAGTTGGATTGAAAAGATAAAGTGCCATAATAGTTTGGTCATGATTCTCTGCTTGGCAGTCCCGTTAATCGGCCTGGTAGCCGCCACTTACCTTTTTAACTTGAGCAAGAACTACCTGTTATGGGCCGTTTTCCTTCTTTGCCCACTGATGCATTTTTTCATGATGAAGGACATGCATCATGGCAAATGCAAGGGTGAAAAAGGTGGTCATAGTTGAGATTTTATGAGGAGCATCGTAAGCTTACCAAGATAGCAGCTTTCATCCTGCTCAGTATCGCAATGATAATTGCAATGCATGGCCCTTGGCTAAGATAACAAAAAAGATATCTTTATTAGATTAGATGCATTAGGAAAAAAGGAGGTAAAAAGAATGAAAAAGGATAGCTTAGGTAAAACTTCTTTATTATTGATTGTAGCGGCTTTGCTTATTGGTGGGGTATTGGGATTTTTTTGGGGCAGAGCAACTGAGCCATTCTCAGCGAGTTATATGCAAGGTACGGCTGCTATGATGTCCAATAGCGGCAATTCCATGATGCAAATGGGAGGGATGATGATGAGTGGC
>CAYUOQ010000105.1:0-4347 GCA_964446445.1 uncultured Methanosarcinales archaeon | reverse complement strand
GTCACCTCAAGGTAGCGCATTTGACCAGGCTCTGCCACCCCCGCGATAAGGGCAGCGCGCCCTTATGTGATGAGTCTACTCCTTTGCTTCCTTGAGAAGCTTTTCGAATTCCTCCATGTCTTCATCCAATGCCTTGGCAGCCTGTTCAAGTATTTCTTTGCAGTTTAGCTGCCCAAAGCTTTCTATGAACATTATGAAGTCATCTGTCTTTTCCACAGTTACTTCCTTGCCACTTGCCTCTTCAGCCAAGCCTGCAAGATCAACCTGCATAAGCCTGTCCTCGTTAACTGTCAGCTTCCCATTTCTAACTTCAAAAACGCCAGGAGGGCAAGACTCAGCTACCTTGTGTGGGTCTTTAACATTTCCAATATTAACAATCTCCTTTTGCTTATACCAAACGTGGCCGGGGTTCCACTTTGAGTGTTGCTTCCCAGTCCCAAGGATTGCCGTTGCTTCCAGTTCGATCTTCTGGCCCTTTAGCAGCTTAACAATTGGCGTTTCTGCAAAAACAGGCTTGACTGCAGGATCTTTCGATTTCAACTCTGAAGCGGTAATAATGCCTGGGCCTTCAGCTTCAATGGTAAGCTTAGCTTGGCAACTTGCGCATCCTTCACCATTGCACTTGCACTTTGATGGAAGATTGTAGGAGCTCAAATCAGTCGTTAATGGAAGCAGACCAAGCCTGTGTGCAATAACCTCATCGTAAAGAACAGAACTGTTTTTCCTTATCTCAACATCCTCTATTGCCATTGTCGGGACGCTTTCGATTATTGCCCTTCTAAGGGCATTCACGAATTGCGGGCTTGATTTCTTTATCAGAATCATCAGCTTATTATTTTTCTTGTCAGCCCTTATTACTTCAAGTTCGGTCATTGTTCCACCTTATACCCTACGTCCTCTCTTGCCGCCTTTCTTTTTGCAGCTGTCATGGGGAAGCGGGGTTACATCCTCAATTGTGCCTATCCTCAGCCCCATCCTGGAAAGTGCCCTAACCGCTGCCTGTGCGCCTGGTCCCGGCGTGTTAGGTCCATTATGGCCTCCAGGGGCCTTGATTTTAACATGTATGCCTGTTATCCCTTTCTCCATTGCCTGTTCAGCCGCCCTTTTCGCTGCCGCCATTGCTGCAGTTGGCGACCCTTCAAGCCTATCCGCCTTTACGACCATTCCACCAGTTGCCCTTCCAAGGGTTTCAGTTCCTGTTATGTCTGTTATGTGAATTATTGTGTTGTTGAAAGAGGAAAAGATATGTGCAACTCCCCATCTTGTGGTTCTTTCCATTTTCATTCACTTACTTGAGCTGTTTCTGCCTTTGCAGTCTCAGCTTTTTCCTTTGGCTCTTCAGCAACTTCTGGCGTTGCCTGCTTTTGCACCCTTTCAGGATGCATTTCATTCGCGAGCTGCGATTCAGAGCTAAACTTGATTGCTTCCTCTTCATCCTTCTTCACAAGGTATGAGGGTACTGCTATTTTCTTTTCGTTCACCAAAATGTGTTCATGCACTATGAACTGCCTGGCTTGCTTTATCGTCTTTGAAAGTTTTTTCTTGAAAACTATCGTCTGAAGCCTCCGGTTCATGAGGTCATTAATGGTTAGTCCAAGAACCGTGTCAAGGTCGGCGTCCTTTGACGTCAAGCCAAGTGAGGCAAGCCTTCCCAACAGCTGCTGCTTTTCAAGTTCTGCCTGGGGGCCCTTGCTTGCAATCAAATTCTTCGCCTGAGCCTTGAACATGCTCAGGATTGATGTTGTTTTCCAAAGCTCCCTTTTATTCTTGAGGCCGTAATCAGTGCTAAGTGTTTTTTCTTCAGCAATCCTCACGTCATCCCAAGGCTTGAACGGCCTTGAGAAGCTTTTCCTGAATCTCCTTGTGTCTCCCATTTTGCATCATTACTTCTTTTCTTTCTTCTCATCCTTTGAAGGCGCAGCTGCAGGAGATGTTTCCTTTTTCTTTACAACCCCAATGACTTTTCCCTTGTTCTTCCTGAAGTTTGACCTTGTCCTTTGGCCTCTCACTGGAGCCCCGATTGAATGCCTAACCCCCTTGTAAGACCTTATCTGTTTCATCAGCCTTATGTCGCTTTCCTGGGCAACCACCAGGTCTGTTCCTATCAAGTGCTTGTCAGTGCCATCTTCCATGTCTTTCCTCCTGTTTAACATCCATGATGGAAGGAGCTTCACAGAATTTGAGATTGTATCATTTATCCTCTTTATTTCTTCAGGCCCCAGAGTTCCTGCCTTCTTGCTGCCGTCAATCTGAGCAAGATCGCATATTGCATTGGAGAATGCGAAGCCAACTCCCTTGATTTTCCTTATGGCATCAGATGTTTTCCTGTTGCCATCCAAATCGGTATTGGCTATCCTTACAATGTGCTTGAATTCTTGTTCCATCTTGCATCGTTTCCGTTAAGTCTGAGAAGAAATAAGCTTTCTTGATTGGCCTTCAACAAGGTCACACCCTCAATCGCTCTTCCCAGAACTCGGGCGGATATGAGGAGAAATCGGCAGGTGATATATAAAGCTTACTATGCCTGTCTTTGAGGTGCCATCTCACGGGCGAGCCTGTCCCTGCGCTGCTTTTCAGCATTTTTTATATCTTCACTCAAATCAGGCATAGTCTTCCCATAAAGTATTCTGTAGATGTCCTCGCAAGCTACCTTGACTGTTTCTTGCCAATGAGGCCGGGACATGAACGTTGAAGCAGAAGCGGTATCCCTCCTTAAAACAGGTTCCATTTCTTGCCTTAGTTGCTCTGGAACAAATTCCAAAGTCGACCTTCTTGACCTTCTTCCAGAAGCTTCATACCCTCTAAGAAGACCGGCCAAGTATTGGAAGGCAACACGCCTGACAGATTCTTTAAAGAAGTAGTTTTTCCCCTCGAGATTTGAAGTTGGGTCGCCATATGCTCCTGGCTTAACAATTTTCAGCATCACAAGTCGTATCTCCTCCTCCAGGTTAGGATGGGTTTGATTTCCCAGCTTTTGATACATTGCCGCAAAAACATCTGCAACCATGTTCAACTCCATAACCGCAGTTTCCGCCCTAATCTTTCCTGTGCCAAAAAGCACAATATCATCTCGCCTAATTCCCTGCAAGGCCATCAAGGGCTGCCTAAAATCAGCATACAACGCATTTTGGCCAGCGTTTGGTGTGTCCTCTGCCCTCACTGCGCTTTTTATTACAGTTGTTGCCAGATCATAGTCTCGATGTTGTATTGCATCCTGAACCAGCCTTGCAACCGGCAATCTGCTGGCTTCATCAACACCAACAAAACGCGTATACCAAGGGATAACGTTGCTTAACCTTTCCTCTCTTGCTGTATAAACATCTCTAATGTCCCTGACAGGAGACTTCTCATAAGCTTCAATCCTGACTAATACTCGCTCCTCAAGAATTTTCCGCGCTTCAAGCCTATCTTCTTCTGCAGGCCTGTTTTTCCGAGCTAAATCATCCAGGTCTGGATTTGCTAAAAGCCCCAGCCTAAACTTAGCTTTTCGGCTTAGATATTCTGGGTCTTCAGAAGCGTGGCCGAGAACTGACATTATAACTTCAAGGGCAGCAGGTGGGATAGGAACAACGTAGTGTAGATCCCTTAAGTTTATGGCGTCTTGACTGGGAAACCAAATTCCTCCAGTTGCAAGATTTTCAGCAGCAGATATGTGGATGGGAAGAGCTTGAGACTTCCAAGCAGCTGGATTCGCATGTAAAGCTCTGACATCGCCATTAAATTCCAGATTAAGACCTCTGCCGCCTTTACCCATGATTTCATCAAGTTGTGATGGCATGACCTCATGTGAATCAAGCTTCATTTAAATTCCTTTTGAAAGTTCATAAAAGAGATTATACCTGCCGCCCTAATTCCTGCCGCACAATATCAACCATGACCTTGTAAATATCCCTGTAAGCTGACGATACCCCTCTTAAATCTTCAAGCCGCACAATAAACAAAGACGCAACTTCCATAGCGCTTATAGCATTCAATCTTGCATCAATCCCTTTAACCATCCCTTGAGCTTCTACCAATGCCCTTCTTAATCCATAAAGAAATTCCTCCCGGCCGCTGCCAGCAGTTCTAAGCCGAGCTGTAAGGTCATCATAAACCGGCCTGTCCGGCTCTCCATGAAGCTCAACTAATAGTCTTGGGCTGTTTTGTCTGTACCTGCTGTCCTTATCTTCTGAAAATCCTTCAAGAACGACACTATCAAACGCTTCCAACAATGCCGGCAGGCCAGCTTCAATCTGGCCAATATATTCAGCTCTAAATGCAGATAATCTTTCCTCCAAAAAGGGGTAAGATTGTGTCATTTAGCCCCTTTATTTTGTTCTCTATGAGAAGCCACTTCTGGCAACTTTG
>CAYUOQ010000104.1:0-4356 GCA_964446445.1 uncultured Methanosarcinales archaeon | reverse complement strand
TTTTTGCTTTTCCCATAATTTGTCTTCGAGAGGCTTCTCCCAGACCGCCGCTTTCACCATGTAGATTACGTATTGGCCAGTAACTTTCTTGAATTCTATTTCTTCAACATTGCTTGGTATGCTCCAACCGCCGCTGCCAAGCCTGCTCCAGTCAATCGTATCTCCCTTGTCCTCGATTACTACCTTGCCGGCAACTGAGCCCATCTTGTTTGCATTCATGTTAAGCTGTTCCCTGCTCAGGTCAGTCACAAGTTCAAGGTCCTCTATTGCATTATCTGTTTCAGGCTGTTCGTCAACGATATTTATGCTTGTGTTTGGCACAGTCCTTTTGGCCATGTAGTAAACGTCCCTTAAGCTTGCGTGCTTGCCTGCTTCAAGCAGTGTTTTGGCTATTTTTGCTATTTCAATGGTTTGAACGAACTTCCTGACGTGGCCAACATTGAAGAAGAACCTTCTTGACTTCTTTTCGCCAAGCACAAGCGTTTTTGCCTTTGTGTCAAAGCTTATGTTGCTTAATGACCTTATCGGCACCTCAATGCTTGGGTTGTTTCCTTTCTCTATGTCTGCTACTAGCTTTTTGCCTACTTGGATTATCTTCTCTTTTGCAGTTGCCTTTTCTTTTGGAGTCATTTTAGTTTCTTTTGTTCTACTTTCCTTTCTTTCTTTGCCACTTTTTCTTCACTTTCTGCAATTGTTGCCTTTGGAAGCTTCATTTCCTCTTCTATTTCAGGAATCTTGACTTCAAGTTGTGCTTGTATTTCCTCTTTCTTAAGCGTTGATTGAAGCTTGTCTGAAAGGACGGTTTTTGCAGTGCCTGTTATCGATGACAGCGATTCTGATATTTCTGGTATGTAAGCCTCGAAAAGGTTTGCCCTTTCCAGTTGCTGTTTTGCGTGGTTTTTGCGGTTGACATATGTCGATAGTTTTCTTCCACATTCCTGCAGGGCCAGTTTTATCTCCTTAGTTATCTCGGGGTAATGCGCCAATGCCTCCTTCGCCTCTGAGGTGAATGGCACCCATACCGAGGCCATGTGGATGAGTATGACTGCAGGGCCGTTTGGTACTGAGTTTCCTGATTGCTGCAGGCCATATGCTTTCCAGTTTGTCTCTGTTATTGCCTCGGTTATCCCGCATGCTCCTTGCTGGTATAAAAGTGGAACCTTGTTTGCAAACCTTAGTATCGTAATTTGCTGGTCTGCAGGAAGCTGGCCGCCGTATGCTACTCCGCACTCTATTGCGAATGGGTTGCCCCTGTAGACAGATGGGGGCCTTGTTGCCGAACAGAAGAATTCTGCTGCTACTTCTTTTTTCAGGCCTTTCTCTATCAATTCCTCGCCAATGGGTGAGATGCAATCAGTTGGGGGAGATATTATCCTTGTTTGCTTTATGCCGTTGATTAGCTTTTCCGTATGTTCCCTGGTCAGTTCCGATGGCTTCGTTGAGGGAAGCAATGCAGAATTTGCGCAAATCTCCTTTGCTGTTTCTGCTCCAACCCTTGAAAACTCACCCATCAAGAAAGATTGTAACGTCCTGCTTTGGGTTGATGAAAGCATCCTGATCAAGTAGCCAATTTCGACCCCGTAAGGATGGGGCTTGATTTCCTTTGGCAGGCTTGGCAGCTTTTCTGTTGCCCTGGAATATATTATTGGCTCTGCCTTTGGTGTTATATAATTTATTTGAGCATGTGGGTTGATTATTGCAGTTTGCTTGAGGTACTCGTCTACTGACTGCAGCCCTTTTTGGTAAGTTGCCTCAAGCTCTATCTCAATCCTTGTTCCATGCTCCTTTTCCCACTGGACCTGCTCCTGTTTTAGGATGTGTGGCTCATTCTTCTGAACATCTATTGTTAGCTCGTAATAGTGGGTTGGTTGCTTAGCTGATATCCTTGATGTTATTTTTGCCGGCTTTCCGGTTGTCAGCTGGCCATAAAGTATTGCAGCGCTTATCCCTATTCCCTGCTGGCCCCTTGACTGGCTTAGTTTGTGGAATTTGCTTCCATAAAGCAGTTTTGCGAAAACCTGCGGTATCTGTTGCTTGACTATGCCTGGCCCGTTGTCTTCCACCACCAGCTGGAATCTGTCCTCGCTTAATTCTGTAAGGGAAATGGTTACCTCTGGAAGGATTCTTGCCTCTTCACAGGCGTCAAGGCTGTTGTCAACTGCTTCCTTGACTGCAGTTAGCAATGCCTTCCTCTTGTTGTCAAATCCGAGAAGGTGCCTGTTCTTTTCGAAGAATTCAGCAATTGAGATTGAGCGTTGTCTCAATGCCAGTTCCTCTGCCTTTGATTCTGTATCAATAATCTCCATTTGCCTACCTTTCAAATCCCTGGATTGCCTCTTTCCTCTTCATGATTTTTCTCTGTTTTTCCAGCCACCTGTATACTGATGAATGCTGGCTGCCTGCAAGAAGCTTTTCTACTGCCTGCCTGCATATTGCAACCTTCCCTATATCTCCTATGATTGTTATTGTCTTCCCGTAAACCGAAACATGGCAGTCTGTCAGTTCTTCGATGACTTGCCTTGCCTTGCCTTCAGCTCCTATTACCCTGCCTTTTATCCTCATTTCGTGCTTTTTTGTTTTTGCGTAATCTGCAATCAGTATTTGCTCTGATGAATAATCCTGCTTCAGGAGTAGTTTTGCAATTTCGGGATTGAATCCCCTGCCTATTGCCCCAATGACTTCGCGGGCTGTGTAAAGGCCTAATGCGTCATCCCCTGTTATGAATACGTCTCCCTCTGCGGAGTCTATTTGCAAGTTTGTTCCAGTCGCCTCTTCAATTTCCTTCTTGACCTTTCCGTTCGTTCCAATGACGACTGCAACCCTTGAAAGGGGTATTTTCAATTCATAGGAGTAATCTGCCATGAATTTTTGGAAGCCCGGAGGTTTTAAAAACTTTTACAATAAGGGAAATTAACTATTGTTCCTGCTTTGAAGATTGAAGCCTCTTCTCGCTTATCTGCTTCAGTTGGATGAAAAAGTATTCCAGGCAATCAATAGCGCAGAATGACGCCCTTTTCTTGAAGTCATTTGGCCCAAAGATAAGAGTGTACTCATGGTTAACGTTTAGGTTAATGGTATTCCCGCAGGTTGCGCAGACCTTTGTTTGGGTTTCGTTGATTTCCTTGATCCTGTTTGAAATCATTGACTTTATTGTTGCCCCTCCAGAAAAAAGGTCTCGCTGGAGTTCAACAAGGTCCTCGTAATTTAGGCTGCCTAGTGCATCACTCACCTTCTTCGACATGCAGTATACTAATTAGTATACTTATATATAAAGATTACGTTTCAATATATTTATAGGAGATGAGCCAGATTTTCGTAGTAATATCCTCCTCTCCCATATGCATCGGAGCGACTATTCGTATCAGATTACTAAGCTCCGATGCTATAGTTACCTTGAAACTTTGGCTGCAAAAATAAGAATTTCTTATAAAATTACAATTAAGAAAATTATTTTAAAAGGGATGTAATCCGAGTTTTGAAATGCTAGCAATCATAACTTCAGCCAGTGATATCGCCTCAATGACGATTCGTAATCAGCTCCTAAGGAATTATGGCTTTTCTGAATTGAAAGAAAAGTTTAACGGTTTTCCCGTTTTTAACTTGCAAATTGAGGAAGAGGATGCAAGGCTTTACACTTTGTCTTCCCGCCATGTTGACTGCGACAGCCTGGATGAGCAAATTCCGGCCAGCATGTTCGTGTTCGCCTCAAGGCATTACAGCAAAGCAGGCATCCCTGCATTGACAACCCATTCTGTTGGCAACTGGGCCAAGGCCGGGCTGGGTGGTCGTGATTTTACAATCTGCCCAACCTCTCCTGCTCTTATGAAGCTTTTCCTCCAAAACCTTGATGCTGCTGCTAAAAGTGAAGGTTATTCTGGTGATATTGTACAGGAGTCAACTCATCATGGCCCTTTCATTTCAAAGCCTGCTGTTTTCATAGAGCTTGGCAGCACTGAAAAAGAGTGGCGTGACGAGAAACTTGCCTCCCTGGTTGCTGACTGCCTGGTTGGCGGGCTGGGTGATTTTGTTGTGCTTGAGAATGATTCTGTTCCTGTTATGGGCATTGGCGGCCTTCATTATGCAACGAATTTTAGGAAGCTAATGGTCGATTCTAATTACGCAGTTGGCCACATATGCCCAAAGCACCACCTTGCAAGCCTTACCCCTGAAATCCTTAAACAGGCCATGGATTCATGCGGGGCAAAAAAGCTTGCATTGGATTGGAAGGGCATGGGGAAGGAAAAGGAAAGGGTTAAAAGGTTGGCTGCCAACTTTGATTTTTTCAGAGTATGAAATTTAAGCAGTATTCCCGAATGAGTTTTAGCTACTTTTGAGTTTGTAGAAAAAAGCAAATGG
>CAYUOQ010000103.1:454-4390 GCA_964446445.1 uncultured Methanosarcinales archaeon | reverse complement strand
TGCCTGTCGGCCCTCAAGTCCTCATCTCGAAGGCACTTAGCAAGCTGGAAATACCTGTCAAAACCAGAAATCATGAGAATCTGCTTGTAGAGCTGGGGTGATTGGGGCAGAGCATAAAATTTGCCCGGGCTCACCCTGCTCGGAACAACGTAATCCCTGGCTCCTTCGGGCGTTGGCTTTACGAGAAGCGGCGTTTCAACTTCAATGAAGCCGTTGTTGTTGAAGTATTGCCTTGCCGCTATTGCCGCCTCGTGCCTGAAAATCAGCCTTTGCTGCATTATCGGCCTCCTTAAGTCCAGATATTTGTATTTCATCCTCACTTCTTCAGCAGCCTCTTCCCTGTCATCGATCTCTATTGGCGGGACTGCAGCCTTGGTTATTATCCTGAGTTCGTCAACTATTACCTCTATCTCGCCGGTCTTCAGCTTTGGATTAAGCATATCCTTGGGCCTGCTTCTCACCTTGCCCTTTGCAGAAATAACCCACTCCCTTCCTATGTGCTCCCCTGTTGCGTGGACAGTCTTGTTGTGGCTTGGATCAAGCACTATCTGGGTAAGCCCATACCTGTCCCTCAGGTCGATGAAAATTACCCCCCCATGATCCCTTCTGGAGTGGCACCAGCCTGAAAGCATGACAGATTTTCCAATGTCCTTGGCAGTCAGCTCGCCACAAGTGTTAGTTCGAAGCATGACGCCTTGAGAACTGGAAGCGATTTATAAAGATTATTCATATACGTTTTTCACTTTTGGTGAAGGCAAGCCCAATTATCCCAATTGTTGCAAGGCCGGTAGCTTCTTCATTCATTCGATTCGCCTTTACACTTCTCAATGGCGCTCATGACCTGCAACATTAGATCTTCCCTGAACGCAGGCGCCATAACCTGCAGTCCTGCTGGAATGCCGTCAATTCTCCGTGCCGAGTATGCGGGCAATCGCAAGGAATCTGCGACGACACACATTCGTAAAAGCGGCATACGCATACATCGCTTTCGGGTCTGTTATTCTTGTCCCAAGTTTATGCGGCAGCATGGGAGTTGTAGGAGCCAGGATGACGTCAACATCCTTGAAAGCATTTTCAAAGCCTTCAGCTATCAACGCCTTCGCCTTCAAGGCCTTCCTATAGTAAGTGCCGTGATATTCTGCCCGGGATATCTCCTTTCCACCAAGTATCCTTCGCAGCACTTCTTCCCCGCAGCTCTCTTCAATTTTTTTTCCATATTTTCTTCCGTCAAACTTTCTTGTTCCTGAGAAAAATTCTACATATTGTAGCGGGTAAAATGCCTGTATTGCGAGGTCAACATGAGGCAGTTTTATGTCGCTTATCTTCCCTTCGGTTGCCTCTGCAAATTCTCTTGCCTTGGATTCAACCAGGCAATATATTTGCTTGTCAGTGCACATTTTCTCGAATTCGCGGCTCAGCCCTATTCTCATTCCCTTCACCCCTTTTTTCAGGAGGTGTGAATATTTTGGCACGCCCTTTGAAACCGTTGTTGCATCATTCGCGCTTTTTCCAGAGATTACTTCCATCAGCAATGCACTTCCGTAAACGTCACTTGCTATTGCCCCAACCTGGTCCAGGCTCATTGCTGAATCGACAAGACCGTATCTTGAAACCCTTCCGTAGCTTGGTTTTACCCCTGTTACTCCGCAATGCGAGGCCGGGGTCCTGATGGATCCTCCTGTATCCGAGCCAAGCGCCAAGTCACAGAATCCTGCTGCGACTGCTGCCGCTGACCCAGAGCTAGTCCCTCCCGGTATTCTCCCATGGGCCGCCGGGTTGTCTGTAGGCCCAAACGCCGAGCTTTCCCCAGAGCTTCCGCATGCAAACTCATCCATGTTTGCCATGCCTATGATTATCCCCCCTTCTTTTTTTATCGCAGAAATCACATCTGCATCAAAAGTCCCGTAGTAGTTTTCAAGCGTCTTTGACCCGCAGTTCACTGGCATCCCGATAACAGAAATATTCGACTTCACGGCAACGGCCAGGCCAGCTAGCTTCCCTGATTTCCCTGTCTTTATCTTCCTGTCAACCAGTTCTGCTTCAGCCACGGCATTTTCATTCACCTGAAGTATGGCATTTATCTCCCTGTTCGTTTTCCTGATTGCCCCAAGGAAGCCCTTAATGTTCTCTGCCGCAGTTAGTTCACCTTCCCTTATCTGCAAAAGCTTTTTCTCTGTAGAATAAGGCATTTTCACCAGCTTTTCTTTTCAGCCACTATGAAGTTTCCTTCCTTTCGCGGGGCGTTTTTTAGCATTCTCTCCCTGAATTCGGCGTCGCTTTTTCCGGCCTTGCCACTCCTTTCAAACTCATCCCTCTCCAGCCCGGCTTCTCCGGAAACTTGACCGACTTTGTCAAGGGCTTTTATGAACTCATCCATTATTGCCTTGGCCTGCCTTTTTATTTTCTCTTCGTCCATTTTCACTTTACCTTTCCCTGAAGCTTAAGGCTTAGCACAAGATCTTCCATTTTCTTCAGGTCATACTTGAGGCCGTCAAATTTTCTCCTGAGTTCGCTGTTCCTAAGGTCAAACTGGAGCATGCCGTAGTAGAGCTTCTCAATGAATAACTTGGCAGCAAGCACGGTTTTTGTATCATCATTTATTGCCGAATTTACAGCTTTCCTTACTATTTCCCCTGACAAGTCACAAAGGCCCAGAAGATAGTTTTCTGCAGAAACGCCAAGTTCACTCCTGGGAAGCATCCTTCCTGTTGAGCTGAATTCATTAAAGCAGGCGGCCTCCACAAACTCTTGCATTGCCGGCCTTATCGTGGATGCAAAATTAGAGTCTGACTCAAACTTTTGCAAGGCAGTCATCCCTGCCTTCATCTTTTTTAAAGTTGCCTTGGCAGTTTCGGGATCATTCCTCTGGAGCGCGTATATTGCCTTCTTCGAGTCCTTTATCATCTGTCTGGACTTGGCAATCAGGTCCTCTCTTATGGAGTCGTTTGCTTCTATCGCTTTTTTCAGCTCTTCAAACTCACTATCATCCTGTCCTTTCATTCCACTGTGAGAAGCAGAAGGAGTTTTATAAACTTTCTGCCCTAAAATGGCAATTCAAAAGGCAGCTTTATTATGCCTTGCTTGGATAGAAAATAGACTACGACCGCCGCAATTACCAAGAGTATAACGACCTTAATCATGCCGCTGTTTTTCTTGCCCGGAAGCCCTTGCATGCATTCTTTTCCAAATAAAAGGTATATAAATGTTTGTAGCAAAAAGTATTTAATTGGCTGAGGGAGGGTAAGCTAAAGAGGTTGCAATGTACGAAATAATCGTTGGAAGAGATGATGACGACAGGATGGCCTTTGGAGACAAGGGCACTTTCCTTCTCGGGAAGCACTATGTTAAGATGGGCCAGTCCACTTCGCTCTCAACCAGGATTTACATGGATGTTCTCCGCTCACATGTTGTTTCGGTTTTTGGCAAAAGGGGATCGGGGAAATCGTTTTCTATTGGCGCAATAGCAGAAGGAATGATGTCCCTTGAGCCAGAATTAACAAAAAACCTGAGCGTTGTCATCTTTGACACCATGGGCATTTTTTGGACAATGAAATATGAGAACAAGGAGGATGAACAACTGTTGAGGGAGTGGCAGCTTCCTTCCCAGAAGTTTAACATTCGCATTTACGTGCCTTCAGGCAGCTACGCAGAATTCAAGGAGCGAGGCATCCCAGTCGACCTTCCATTTTCCATCAACCCCTCTGAACTCAGCGGAGGAGACTGGTGCAGCATTTTTGAGTTGGACGTAACAAGCGAGCTTGGAACCCTTATTTCAAGAGTCATCTACAATCTTAGAAAGGAGCAAAAATCTTTTTCCCTGCAAGACATTGTTGAGGCTGCAAAATCTGATGAAAGGATAAAAGACGAGACAAAGGCAGCTGCTGAAAACATGTTTTCATCGGCTGAAGAATGGGGCTTATTCAGCGAAAAGTCAAC
>CAYUOQ010000103.1:0-444 GCA_964446445.1 uncultured Methanosarcinales archaeon | reverse complement strand
AGGCCAGATTACTGTGCTTGACATCAGCCCTTATGCAGTTGCAGGAGGCAAAAGCAACATCCGAGCACTTGTCATAGGCCTAGTTGCAAAGAAGCTTTTCAACGAAAGAATGCTTGTTAGAAAGACGGAGGAAATGGCTTCCATAAAGCAAGCAATATCATTCGCAAGAAAGCCATTGGATGACAAGAAGGAAGTCCCATTGATTTGGATGTTCCTAGATGAGGCTCATGAGTTCTTGAGCAGGCATGGCTCAACGCCAGCATCCAATCCTTTGATAACGATCTTGAGGGAAGGAAGGCAGCCTGGCATTTCACTTGTCCTTGCTTCCCAGCAGCCTGGGCAGATACATACTGATGTCATGACACAGTCGGACATTGTCATTTCCCACAGGGTTACAGCAAAAGTTGACGTTGATGCCCTTGGAGCCCTCATGCAGAGCTACAT
>CAYUOQ010000102.1:348-4412 GCA_964446445.1 uncultured Methanosarcinales archaeon | reverse complement strand
GCTGTGCCAGCTTCATGTCCTTATTCATCAGCTCTAGCAGAAATGCAGGTTCAAAATTTCCTTCAAGCAAAGATGGCATCTTGGAAGTTGCAACATTGTTCTTTGCCCCGGAATTATCCAGGACTTCAATAATGGCAGGAAGCTGAACACCCTGCTTCAATGCCAAGGCAATGCCTTCCAGGTAACTCTCAAAAATCATGGCCATCGTGATATTCAAGGAAACCTTCATCCTCTGGCCGTAAGTGTTCTGGCCGCAGTGAACAAAACGCTTTCCCATTGCCTCAAAAACTTCCTTACACTTGCCAAAGGTTTCCTGCTTGCCTCCATACATGAACATCAAAGTGCCCTCATCGGCACCCTTTTTGCTTCCAGTAACCGGGGCATCAAGGAATTCAACACCATTTTCAGAGCAGCGCTTTGCGATTTCAGCCGTTAAGTCAACTGATGTTGTGCTGCTGTCAACAAGGATATTCCTGTTTGATAGTGAGCTCATAATGCCCTCTTTTGAAAACAAGACATCTTTCAAAGCAGCATCGTTGCTCACCATTGTAAAAATGACTTCAGCCTGCCTGCATAATTCGGATGGAGTGTTTACCACATTCGCACCGGTTATGGCATCAGCCTTTTCTCTCGTTCTGTTATAAACAAAAACCTTGAAACCAGCCTTCACAAGGTTCCTGCTCATTCCAGAACCCATAGTCCCGATGCCAGCAAAGCCAACAGATTTCATTTTGCCAAGGAATCAAAATTAATCCTGCCAGAAAGAAGCTGCTGCAGAGTTTGGCTCAAGTCTTTAACCTTTATCCTAACTTGCCTTGTTGAATCCCTGTCCCTTATAGTAACATCCTGGTTTTTAAGTGAGTCAAAGTCAACTGTAAGGCAGTAAGGAGTTCCAGACTCATCCATTCTGGCATACCTCTTTCCGATGCTGCCGCTCTCATCGTATAAGCATGTGAATTCATCCTTGATGCTATCCTGCACTTTCTTTGCAGCGGAAACAAGCTCTTCCTTGTTTGCAAGCAACGGGAAAATTGCAACCTTGATTGGAGAAAGCCTCGGGTCAAGATGAAGCACAATGTTCTCTCGCTTGTCATCATAATCATAAGCGTCAAACAGGAAAATAAGGAAGGTTCTGTCAACACCCAATGAAGGCTCGGCAACAACATGGGGAACAACCCTCATGTTTGTTTCGGGATCAAAATAGCTCAAATCCTTCCCAGACATTTTTATATGCTGCTGAAGGTCGTAGTCAGACCGGTTAGCAATCCCTTCCAGCTCCTTCCAGCCAAACGGGAAACTGAATTCCAAGTCCCAAGTATCAGTGGCATAGTGGCTTTTTTCCTGCTTAACATGCTGCCTTATCCTGAGATTACCAGGCTTCACTCCCAATGAAACCAGCCATTGATGCTCAAAAGAAAGCCAATAGGCATGCCATGGGAGAATCATCTTTTTGTCAAGCATTTCCCTGATTTTCATCCTCTTATGCGGCAGCTCCTTAACTTGCATTTCACTTGTCAGGGCATTAAGCTCATAATCATGAAATTCACTTACAAAAGGGCACTGTCCAACCTTGCCCGGATGAACAAAATACTCAAGTTCCATCTGCTCAAACTCCCTGCACCTGAAAAGGAAGTCTCTGGGAGCTATTTCATTCCTGAAAGCCCTCCCAATCTGGGCAATGCCAAAGGGAAGCTTAAGCCTCGCATTCTCCTGTACAAGCCTAAAATCTGCAAAAATCAGTTGTGCTGTTTCGGGCCTAAGGTAAGCTGTTGAATCCTTTCCTTCGCTTGGGCCAACTGTTGTCTTGAACATAAGATTAAATGGCTGGGACACCTTCATTACTTCAGCCCCGCACCTTGGGCATTTTATTTTGTGCTTTGCTACGATTTCCTGGAGTTGCTGCGCGTTCAATCCTGCAGTAGCCACCTTTGCCTTATCCTCAACCAGAATGTCAGCCCTGACCTTGTTGCCGCATTTGGAGCAGTCAGCCATAATATCTGTAAAGTTTGCAACATGGCCTGAGGCCTCCCAAACCTTTGGATGAGTGATAATGCTTCCTTCAATGCCAGCAACATCCTGCCTGGACTGGACGTGAGCCTTCCACCATTGCTGCTTTATATTGTTCTTCAACTCAACCCCTAAAGGCCCATAGTCGAAAAAGCCAGACAAGCCACCATAAATCTCAGAATTTTGATAGACAAAGCCCTTCCTTTTGCAAAATGTGGTAAGCTCCTCAACGGTCAACTTTTTCCCTTTTTCAGCAGTCATTGGTGTCTAATTGCTGGCCTTTTATTTTTAAATTGTTCGCAATTGGCAACAACAAGAATAATAAGCCGAAGGCTTAACCATGCAAAATGGAACTTTCTGCAGAGCTAACCATCTTAAAAAATTCAGACATCAAGAAGGCAATCCAGTTAATGGAGCAGGTCAGAAGCATTTCCTGCTGGATAATTCCAGAGCATGAAGACTCGGAGGTAAGCGTAGCAGAGGCTGCGAAGAGGCTTTCAAGCCATGGAAGCATTGCTTGCACAGTAACATGCAGAGGAGCGAAATCAATCTCGCAGGCTCGTAAAAAACTTGAACCCCTCAGAAAGCTAGGCATCAAAGAGATTCTTGCCTTAACCGGAGACAATGCGAGGCAAGGCGACTTGAGCATATTTAAGCTTGCACCAGAAGCACGAAAAAAAGGTTTTGAGGCATGCACAGCAATTGTTTTCACAAGGGAGAATGAGAGCAAAAGGATGGCCAGGAAGGCATTGCTGGGCGTGGGAAAGCTTTACACACAACCAGTATTTCACGGAAATAAGCAGCTTTTAATCGATGCAATAAAAGAATTTGAGCAAAGAAGGCAGGCAAAAAGGCCAAAGATAGCCCTTGGAGTATTAATCCCATTTCCAGCCAAAATGTGCAAAAATCTGTCAAAAGAAAAGCCCGGATTCATAACAGAAACAAGCTTTATCCAAAAATTGGAAAAGGCAGAGTCAAAAGGCCATGGGTTCAAAGCAACTTGCGCGATTGCAAAGGAAAACCTCGAAGCAGCGCTGGAAGCGGCAAGCCAAATCAATAAGCTGGGATATGAAAGCTCAATACACCTTTTTGGGTTGAGGGATTACGGGAAAAAGCCAGAACAAAAGGCAGCTAACCTCCTAAAGCTGATATTTATGGAAAATGCACAGGTTTAAGTATGATAAGCATTTCCTTTTAATAATGGAAGCAAAAAAGCCAGCAACAAAGCAAAAAAGAATACTTTATAAAATAATAGGCACTTGCAGACTTTGCAAGGTGCGCTTTGTAGTGGACAAGGAAAAAGGCCACTATTCATCGAACTACTGCGTTACCTGCATAAAAAAATTCGACCAGAAAGATTGACAATGACAAACGGAACAGTGAAGTTTTTCAATGCTGCAAAGCATTTTGGCTTCATAACAGCGGAAGATGGAAACGAGTATTTCGTGCATTCAAGCGGAATAGCACCTGGCACAGCACTAACCCAAGGCGACAAGGTCACCTTTAAGGTAGTTGACGGCGACAGGGGAAAGAAGGCAGAAGACGTCCAGAAAGCCTAAGTCTTCCTAAGCCACTCAACTTCTTCAGAAGCAAGGCCAAGATTCAATGCCAAGGATTGGAGTTCTGATTCATTACCTCTAGAGAAAATAATCTTGAGGAAAGGAAGAGTGTCTGAGAGGACAGCATCCTTTGTTGTGTGCATTATTTCTGCAAGGGCAACGGCAATGTCAACCTTCTTCTGGTGCTTCATCTTTGCAATGAAAACCTTCAAGCCCCGGCTTGGCCTACTCAGAAGTGGAATGCCATCATATTTCTTTTCCTTGGCCAATGCAGTTCCGATAGTCATTATTTGGATGAAGTATGAAAGAAGGCGCCAATGCTGCCTGCTCATTATCCTACTGCGGAAAAGATCAGCAACAGACAATGCCTCATACGCTTCAGCCAACTCTCCCACTTTAGTGTATTCAGAAGGAATGTTCTCATCAATCCAGGCAAAGCATTCCTCAGGCTGAAGCTCAACCTTGTCAAAAGCCTCAGCAGCAATATGAATGTCGGTA
>CAYUOQ010000102.1:0-338 GCA_964446445.1 uncultured Methanosarcinales archaeon | reverse complement strand
GAAGAGCAGACTCAACATTCTCAAGCCTATTCCTCTCTGAAAGCTCGCTGACAGCCTCTTTTGTCAGCTTGTTATTTCCTGAGAACAAAAGCTGAAGGTCTGTAATGGAGCCTCTCAAATCACCTGAAGAGCGGCTGGCCAAGGCATCCAAGGCCTCAGCATCAGCTTTAAGCTTTTCAATATGGACTATTGAAGAAAGCGCATTCCGAACATCCGAAGTTGAAAGTTGCTTATACTCAATTAGCTGTGATGCTTTCCTCAATGGTGCAAACTTCTTTTCAGAAGGGTCATTTGCAGTCATTACAACAGGGAAAGCAGACTTTTCAATCAATTCCTGA
>CAYUOQ010000101.1:2192-4414 GCA_964446445.1 uncultured Methanosarcinales archaeon | reverse complement strand
TCCGAAGCAGTTCAGGGTAGCTGTGGGGCTGCAGCCTGGTGATGAAGTGGAGTTCAGTATTGAAAACGATAAGGTCGTGCTAAAGAAAAAAGCCGTGAAGATTCCCTTTGAGAAGTGGAGAGGGTACCTCGGTAAGTTAGATGTTGATAAAGCCATGGAAGAGCTGAGAGGCTAATGATTACAGCTGTTGACACCAACATACTGCTTGACATCCTTGGGGACTCCCAGCCTTTTTATGATGTGAGCACAAAGGCTCTCAAGGAGCAAAACGTTTCAGGGGAGCTGGTCATCTCGCCTTTGGTGTATTCTGAGCTTTTAACGCATTTTTTGAGAAAATGCGGATTAAGTCAGGCCATTCTTGCATTGGAAAGATTTTTGGCGGATTCTCACATAAGGGTTTTAGATTTTTCACAAGAAGATTTTAAGCTTGCCGCACAGAAATGGGGGTTATTCTCAAACATGAAAGGAGTGGCATGTCCCAAGTGTGGGCATACCAATAGGTTTAGCTGCCGAAAGTGCCATTTGCAAATGCTGTGGAGGAATCATCTGATAACTGACTTTTTAATAGGCGCCCACGCCCAGAACCATGCCAATGTCCTGCTTACCAGGGATCGCGGTTACTACCGGAAATACTTCACTGTCAATGTTTTGCCATGAACCCCCTGTTTTGCAGCTTGGATCAAGCATTGCAAGGCTTATCCCAACCTGCCTGAGATAGGGCATCAACTCCTGAATACCACTGGGCATTTTAGAATTGGATTATAGTAAATTCATTTTTAAAAGTTCCGCTATTTTATGAATTTACTATTAGCAGATTCACGCAAAAAGTTCCATTAATTCGTGAATCTCCTATAACTTTTAAAAACTTTATTGGCTATTCTGGCTTGCAATCGCTGCGCTATCCCTTAGCGTTATATTTATTTCGCCAAAGTTTTCCTGCTGTTCAAGGTCTATCTTCCTGTAGTCCACGTTTGCAAGGTGTAGAAGAGGCATAAAAGTGAGTATTTTTGTTTCCTTTGTTGCATCAGGGGGCAGGAGCTGTGTGAATGTTAATTTGTTGCTGTTTGAGAACCAGGAAGTCACTTTCCCGTAAACATCCCCTATAAGCTTTCCCATATCTGTCTTTCTTTTTGGGGCCTCCATTGTAACTCTTGGCATTGTCCTTACAACTCTTCTGTCCCTTACCTCAAGGGCTTTTTGGAGCGATATAACCAGGTCATAAATTGAAACTTTCCTCTTCCTTGGCTGCGGCGTCCTTGGCAGGAGCGGCTGTGCAGTGTACTGGTCGCCTTTTGCATAGGAATTTTCAAGCTCCTCGTAGAATCCTTCGCTCATTTCATCCTCGCTTTGAGGCGCCATGAGTCTGTCAAGCTCTGCCATTTCTTCTCCAACAAGCAGGTTTGACTTCATTTTCAGTAGAATTGCTGCTGCAAGCACCATCTTTCCTGAAACGCGAAAGTCAAGCTCCTTGAGCTTTCTCAGCATCTGCACATACCGTTTGGACAGGACTGAAATGTCTACGTTCCATGGGTCCATCTGCTCGTTTTTCACAAGCTCGTAAATCATGCTTCTCCACGTGACTTCGTTGCTCTCCTTTCCGAGGACTATCTCGATAATCTTGTCTTCCATAAGTTGTGTTTCAACTCGTCGTAGCTATTTAAATGTTTGCCGGGCCTTGGCAGGGATACACTCAAACAACGCTTCCGCATCGGTACCTCTCCCCGCCGTCATTTCAGCCAAACACCTCGAAGGTCTTGGCGTTTACCTCATGCGTCCGAACCAGCCTGAAGAGGTCGCCTTTGTATTCCACAGGCAGCATGATGCAGCTCTTTCCAAGTTTTCGTCCTCCAAACTTCAGCAAAAGGCCGGGATAGTGTTTGCCCTTAACTGTGAAGCCGTATAGTTTATTGAGGAAAGCGCCCCTGTTTCTGCCCACGCCGTCCCAGAAAACAATGATGTAGTGTTTGGTTCCCGAAGGCAACTCGCGGGTCTCATATGGCCCGTATAGCACAATGCCCGTAGAAGCTATGCTTCTGTATAACTCCTTCCAGTCCTGAAGGTTGCCCGCGCTCGGAGCCATTCTTCCTGCGTCAAGCACGCGCCCGACTTTTTCAAACTCAATCGGTAGGTCAAGATACCTGCGCACGCTTCTGCGCGAATGGATTGCTTCAAGAACGCTCATCACTTGCTCTTTTCTTTGCATATGCCTGCCTCTTTTTGCA
>CAYUOQ010000101.1:0-2182 GCA_964446445.1 uncultured Methanosarcinales archaeon | reverse complement strand
TTCCAGTCCTGAAGGTTGCCGGATTTAATGCTGAATCTGTTTTCCATTCCTTTTGCGTTGAACAGCGCGGCTTCCCTGCTTTCGTAAAAGCGTTCCTCAGCGTCCTTCAGCTCTTTCAAAAATCTGCCTGTTTTTTTCTTTACCTCAACGAAGATATCAATGTCGCTTTCCTTTGTTGCTTCGCCCTTGGCAACAGAGCCGTAAAGGACAATCCTGACAATATTGTCCGTGCTTTTCAGGCTGCTCAGGAGGAATGCTGCAAAGTAACTTGCGTAGGTCTTTAGCATTTTGCCATCCGCTTAAGTGCGAAGAAAAGGTTTATCTTCTCCTGCAAAATTTCATCGGTTGCAGGAGCACCATACGCGAGGTCGTCCCTTTTTTCCTCAATTTGTATGGCCAGCTCAATAAGGTTTCCTGCTTCGCTGATTGTGGCAAGGGGCGCGGTCAACTGGCTTTGCAGGTGTTCTGTGACCTTGGCCTTGCCTTTCTTAAACCACGTATGGTTTATCTTGGAACCCTCCTTGATAACTCCCAGCGTGTGGAAATAGAGCTCCAAAATATTCACTGCCCCAAGGGATGTTGCAAACGCCAGCCGTCTTTGGTGCGTTGCCAAGCCCCTGCTGTCCTTCAGCGCTGTTTCTATCTCGTCCAAAACCTCTTTCAGGATCTCCTCATGCCTTTCTGGTCTCATTTTTTAAGTCACCTGTCTGTATCAGATTAAGACAGATGACTTTATAAAATTTTCTGTTCTGTGATTCGATTCTCATTTTTTAAGTCACCTGTCTGTATCAGATTAAGACAGATGACTTAATAGAGTTTTAGGGAGCATATATATAAATCCTTCTATTTTTACCACTAATCAGTTGTAAATAATGCCCGTTATGATTAAAAAACATTTATAATGCCCCAATTTTGACTGCTGCGTAATGGGCCCATGGTCTAGTGGTTAACTTTTCGGTTATTTTGTAACTGAGAAGTCCACAGATGACGTCTCCCTTACACGGAGAAGGCCGCCGGTTCGAACAGCCCTTTTTCCTTCGGAAAAATCCCTGGGGAAAGGCTAAGAAAGTCCGGCTGGGCCCATTTTTTCTCAACTGTTGCAGGCCATCAATTTTGATATTGCAAAACATTTAGATACTACAAGTATGACTGAAGGGATAACGGTCAGGTCCGTTAAAAGCGACCTTTGGAGGGAGCTGAAAATTGTAGCCTTAAAAGAAGGCATTACGCTGGGAGAAGCTGTAAATCTCGCTTTGCAGAAGTGGCTGCATGAACGGAAAGGTGCCAGCAAAACTGGCAAGCGTAAAAGTTTTTGGGACATGAAGCCCATTGAATTTGAAGGCGCAGACAAGGGCGAGCTGAAAAAGTTGAGGGCGCTTGTTGATGAAACACTGTACAGGTGAAAAATGGGCGTTTTTCTGGATACATCATTTCTTGTTGCGCTGGCAAACGCAGATGACAAAAAGCACGGAAGTGCTCAATCTGTAAAGACAAGGATTGCAAAACAAAGAACTGGGGCAGCCTTACATTTCCGATTATGTTTTTGACGAGCTTGTGGCATTTCTAAAGGCGAGGCATGTCACATTGGAAAAAATTGCAGAATTTGGCGGTTCGCTTCTTGAAGATGAAAGCATCAGGCTTCTTAATGTTGATTCTGCGGCTTTCCTGCACTCCTTGGAACTGTTTAAAATGTCTGCAGGTTTAAGTTTCACAGACTGCACGAGCATTGTTTTGGCAGAAAAATTCGGGGTTAAAAGCATTGCGAGCTATGATTCGGATTTTAACAGGCTGCCGTTGCTTAAGCGAATTTACTGACAACTTCCAAAACCTTTAAAATAGGCACTTTTCTCGTTTTCCGATTGACCGCTTTGTTAAAGGGGTCACGCGACGGTGGTCTAGCGGTATGACACGACCTTGCCATCAGCCCTTTTTCCAAAAGCGTTGACGGAAAAACGGGATTGCAAACAGGTCGTTACCCGGGTTCGAATCCCGGCCGTCGCATAGTTCTTACATTTGGGCACTGTTTTTTCATAAGTACAAAAGAAATGATAGCGCGGATCAATAAGTTTATATATTATTACTTATTGGTAATAGTATTATTGTAAAATGGTAATAAACAATAACTTAAAAGTCCTGAAGCTTTTTTTTTTTTATTAGGACAAGAAATTCACAATTATGGAAT
>CAYUOQ010000100.1:0-4436 GCA_964446445.1 uncultured Methanosarcinales archaeon | reverse complement strand
GGATAATAGCGGCGAAAGAAGCCTTCTTCAAAGCAATCGGGAAAACTCCTGATTTTCTCGCTGTTGAAATAACTCACACTCCATCAGGAAAGCCGGAAATAAAGGCAGCGCCGGAACTATGCATTTTCAAGTCCTGCGATGTTTCAATAAGCCACGATGGCGATTATGCAATAGCCTTTGTAGTTCTGCAAAAATGAGAACAGTAGCTGAAATAGTTGAGGGATTCAAGGCAAGAGATAAAATTGCCTTTGTGAACAAGACAGGCTACAGGACGTTTACAATCAGCTATATGGAACTGCATGGCCGGATACTGAAGGCTGCAAGGATGCTTGAGAAAACAGGGCTGTGCAAAGGGGACAAAATCCTTCTTTGGGGTTATAATGGGCCTGATTGGGGCATTCTTTTCCTTGCAGCTGCCGTGAGAGGCATAGTAGTTGTTCCAATAGATTACATGGCATTACCTGGATATGTGAGCAAGATACAGTCCATAGTGAAGGCGAAGCTGATAGCCCATTCGGAATACAAGCTGGTGCCAAAACTTGGAATAAAGGAGATTATAATTGAGCATCTTGAAAAATTAACAGAAGGCACGCCCGAAGATGGAGGAATGGGCGAAGTTAACGAGGACGGCATTTTGGAAATAGTTTTCACATCGGGAACAACAGGGCACCCGAAAGGGGTAATGCTAACTCATAAAAATGTCATGTCTAACTTAAGCTCAATAAAGCAATGCATAAAAATAAATGAAAACCAGACATTCCTCTCACTGCTGCCAATGAGCCACATGCTGGAACAAACCCCGGGCTTCTTAGCGCCACTAAGCACGGGCTGCACAATTGTTTATGTCAGAAGCTTAAGGCCAGAGCTCATATTCAAGGCATTATCAAATGAAAGCATAACAAATATCATTGCAGTGCCAAGGCTGCTAAAGCTTTTTTCAGACAGCATAACCAGGGAAATAGAAAAAAGGCGAGCGGCAGCCATAATTTACAAACTGGCTTGCAATTTACCCCTAAACGCAAGGAAATGCCTTTTCCTGCCAATCCGCAGGAAATTCGGAAGACGCTTTCAGTACTTTGTGTCTGGAGGAGCCCCGTTAAGCGAGGAGCTGCAATCATTCTGGGAAAGGATGGGATTCGTGATTGTCCAAGGCTACGGCCTGACAGAGTGCTCCCCAGTCCTGTCATGCAACACCCCGGAAGAGCAAAAACAAGGATCGGTAGGCAGGCCGCTGCCAGGTGTTACAATAAAGGTTGGAAATGAGGGAGAAATACTCGCGCAGGGTGATAACGTAACAAAAGGCTACTACCTCGATAGCAGGAAAACAAAAGAACTCTTTGAAAATGGCTGGATGAGGACAGGCGATGTCGGATATTTTGACAGTGAGGGCCGCCTTTTCCTTAAAGGAAGAAAAAAGGATGTCATTGTGACAAGCGGGGGAGAAAAAGTGCATCCCGAAGATGTTGAGGAAGCGCTGCTGGAACTTAGGGAAGTCAAGGAAGCCTGCGTCCTGGGCATACCCGACAATGAAGGAGGGGAAGAAGTTCATGCTGAACTAATCCTGAGAACAAAGGCAAATGCAAGGGTGCTGGTTGAAACAGCAAACAAGGAGCTTAACCAATACCAGCAAATAATGTCATATGCACTTTGGCACAATGAGGATTTTCCAAGAACAACAACGATGAAAGTCAAGAAGGCGGATGTGCTTCAAGCAATCCTAAGAAGGAAAGAGCAGGTGAAAACGAATGGGAAAATGGAAATACCAAAACTGTTTGAAGTAATATCACGCATAGAAGGGGTAAAGGCCAGTGCAATAAAGCCAGAAGCAAAGCTTTCACTGGATCTCAAGCTGACATCTGTGAACCGCGTAGAGCTTGTTTCAATGCATGAACAGGCATTCAATGTAGACATAAGCGAAGAGCAAATAACAGGAGAAACAACAGTAAGAGACCTGGAGCAAATCGTAAAATGCCGAGAAAAGGCAATCCGGAAGAAAATCTTCAGAAAATGGACACTGCTTCCACCCATAATGGCATTAAGGACAGTGTACAATTCATTGGTTACTGACAGCTTCATCAGGCTCCTCTGCAGGACGAAAACAATGGGAACCGAAAACCTGAAAGGTTTGAAAGGGCCTGCAATATTCGTCGCAAATCACGTCGGATATTTGGACGTGCCAAACATTCTTCTGGCCCTGCCAATGAACATAAGAAGAAAAATGGCAGTTGCCGCATTCCAGGAATACTTTTTCCCAGAGAAGGCAAACATCCTTAGGAGGCTTTTGCTGAAATTTTACTATAACTATTCAACTATACTTGTAAATATTTTCCCGTTCCCGAAGCTGAAAGGCTACAAGCGCAACATTGAGTATGCAGGGGAGCTGCTTGACAAGAAGTGGAATATACTTTTCTTTCCTGAGGGCGAGCATACAAAGACAGGGAAGATGCAGCCATTCAAGATGGGCATTGGATGGCTCGTAAAGGAGATGAGGGTGCCAATAGTGCCGATAAGGCATTTTGGCCTTGAAAAGGTGCTGGCAAGAAATGACAAGTTCCCAAGGCCGGGCAAGGTAATTGTAAAAATAGGAAAGCCGATAATGCTTGACTACACTAAGTCAATACCTCAAATCACAGCAGAAGTACAGAAACTGGTTGAAAAACTTTGAATCTTATTCCCTGAACTCCACATCATCTATTATGCCATCAGAGTCCAGGTCTATGCCCTCAACAACGCGGGCATTGATAGAGCGGTCATTCAGGTTACCTTTTGCCAGTTCCTCAAAATGCCTTAGAAAAGCGATAATTGCCGCACGCGTGCCAAAATATCGCTTGCCAGCAACAAGCAAGATGCTCTTATCAGGGTTAAACGGGTTTTTGGCCTTGACAACCAGGCCTGACTCATCAGTCGGATAGCTGTTCTCGCTCACTGAAGAGAAAATTGCCCAATGCTGCTTCTCGTCAAACCTCACAGGAAGCTTTGAATTGACAAGTCCAGTAACTCTGTTTACAACCGGTCCCCCAATGAGTATAAGATTATTGTTTTTCATGTCCTCATCCCTCGCATCGGTATCAAGCTTCACATAGAATTTTGGAACATAATTAAGGAAGGTTCCCAAGAAAAGGGCGAGGTCCATCCCATAGTATCCGTCCTTTGACCGCGCCTTCTCGGGCCCGTGAGGATCAGGGCTGCCAACAATTATAAGGGCGTTAAGCTGGCCATCCTTGACAAAAGGCTCAAGGAAGGAAGAACTTTTCTTGAAATTAAGGAGCTTATGAGTCTCCTCTAGCTCCTTGAATTTGACCACAAGAGCGGGCTTGTCAAGCGAATAATATTTGGCAACAGCGCCTTGCCTTCCCTCTTCCTTAACAACCTTGATTATTCCAGACTTCTCAAGGTTCCGGATGTGGTAGTAAACCTTCTGCTCGTGAACCTTAAGCTCCTTTGCAAGCTCAACAGGATACATTGGCTTTTGCGAAAGTAGACTGAGAATCTTTGCAGCGAGGTCAGAACTTATGTCCTTTGCATCACCTGGCTTTATCTCCAATGCAGGCAGGGATGAAAAGATGCCATCCTTCCTATCCACTACAAACATTTTAACACCATACTTAAAAAATAAATTTTAGCATATTTAATTGTTTTGTTTTTGCCCTATAGAAAGATTTTAATTCTCCAGTATTAAAAAAAGCCGAAAGAGGTGGATTAAATGAGAAAACAGCCAATAATTCTAGCATTTTTGATTGCTGCCTTGCTGATGGTGGCAACTGCAGCATTTGCCCGGACGGAAGAGCAAACTTTGGACAAGGCAACGAAAAATGTTGTAAAGCCAACAGCATCTGAGGTAAAGGAGAAGGTCGCTGCCAAGAAAACAGCTTCAGAAGAAAGAAGAGCAGCTTCAAAGAAGGCGGAAGAGGCTGCAGTAGCTGCGGCAAAGGCAAAAAAAGAAGCTTTGAAAAATGCTGTCAGCAATGTTAAAACGGCAGTTAAGAGTGCAAAAGCGGCAATAAAAACAGCCGTTGAAAACAAAAAGGAAGCAGTCCAAACAATGAAGGAAGCAGTGAAAGAGCTAAAAAACGGGACAGGCTCAAACGAGTCAGTCGAAGCTGCAAAGCAAAAAGCAGCTGACGCAGTTGAAGCCAAAAAAGAAGCAGTGCAAACCGCAAATGAAGCAATAAAGGAAGCCCAGCAGGAAAAGAAAGCAACAATAAAAGAAGTAGTGCAGGCTAAAAAAGAAGCGGTTCAGGCAATCAAAAGTGTTTCAGAGCAAAGAAGGGAAGCTGCGAAAAAGGCTGAACAGAAAGCAATAGCCGCTGCAAAAGCACGAAAGGCAGCAAAGCAAAAAGCTTCAGAGAAAACAGCTAACAAATAAGCAACTTTTTCTTATTTTTTTCCTTTACAGAATAATCCTTATATTGTCTATGTGATCAGCAATTTCTGAC
>CAYUOQ010000099.1:0-4451 GCA_964446445.1 uncultured Methanosarcinales archaeon | reverse complement strand
TGAAGCCGCCCATTGACATGATGCGCTGTCTGACCCTGTCCATGAATTCGGAGAATTCACGCCCGCTACCCCCAACCAGTGGCGTTAAACGTCTTTTCAAATAGTCTATCCTCTCAGTTGAGACTGCATATCCAGAGAATAGCTCCTCGCCTAAATTGAAGGTTGCAACCGAATGTGCTGTCAGTTCAGCCAGTTTGCTTTCTGCTATCTCAACCATGCCTCTTCGGTATCCAGTTTTTCAATAAATAGGTTTAGTATATGTTGAATAGTTGTTATAAAAAGTGCTCATGACTGTGTGGGCAGTTAACTTTTTAAACACTCCCAGCTTCTCGTCTATTCAGGTGATGTTTGAATGGTCAAGGTTATGGAGCCAACTTCAAAGTTTGTCAAGGTTAGATGTCCAAAATGCAAGAATGAGCAGATAATATTTGGCAAAGTTTCTTCTGACGTTGCGTGCCTTGTTTGCAGCAAGCCTCTGGCTGATCCAACTGGCGGAAAGTCAAAGCTTAAGGCCCGCGTTTTGGAAGTGCTGGACTGATGGGGGTGCTGGCAAGTGCTTCTTAGAAAGAAGGGCTTTCCAGAGGATGATGAGATCGTCTTCTGTACCGTAAACAGCGTCCAGAGCCATTCTGTTTTCGTCAAGCTGGAAGAGTATGGCCTTTCTGGCATGATTCACATTTCTGAAGTTGCCCCTGGCAGGATCAGGAACATCCGTGACTTTGTTGTGGAGAACAAGACTGTTATTTGCAAGGTGATCGGGGTAAACAAGGAGAGGGGGCATATTGACCTTTCACTTAGGCGTGTCACAGAAAGCCAGAGGCGTGCAAAGGTCAATGAGGTCAAGCAGGAGCAGAAGGCAGAGAAGATAGTTGAACTGGTTTCGAAGCAGCTTGAGATGAAGCCTGAAGATCTTTACGCCCAGATTTACGAAAAAATCTCCGGGAAATATTCTTCAGTGTTTGAGGCCTTCATGGCCGTTTCAAAGAGTGAAGACTCCTTTGCACGGCTTGGCATTCCAAAGCAAATTTCTGAAAAGCTATCTGATGCTGTCATTTCAAGGATAAAGCCTCCTGTTGTTGAGATAAAAGGCAAGCTTACGCTTATGAGCTACGATCCTGACGGAGTTTCAATCGTGAAGCTTGCTCTCGAGCAAGTCATAAATCAGGGGGTATCAGTGTCATATTTGGGAGCTGGAACTTACCTTCTTAAGGTAACCGCTGAGCATTACAAGGTTGCTGAGCAGCAGATTGCGAAGGCCTATTCCACAGCCCTTGAGTTTATTAAGTCAAAAGGCGGCGAGGGTAATTTCGAAAGGTCTTGAACATGAAAGAGATAAGGTATTGCAGGAGCTGCAGGCTTTATACATTGCTTGTTGACTGCCCTTCCTGCTCTTCAAAGACGGTTGTCCCGAAGCCTGCAAAGTACAGTCCTGATGATCACTATGCTTCATACAGGAGAAAAGCAAAAGAAGCAGAGCTAAGAGAAAAGGGGTGGTTGTGATGTCTAATTGGTCAGTAAAGCAGGTGCCTAAGGTAATGCCTAAGCCTTCAAAGCCTGTCCTTATCGCAGGCCTTCCCGGCATTGGAAACGTGGGCAAGGTTGCTGTTGATTTCATTGTCGAGGAGATTGGTGCTGAAAAGCTTTACGAGTTTTTTTCCTATAATCTTCCTCATTCGGTCTTTGTGACTGAAAATAACCTGATTGAGCTTCCTTCGATTGCCTTGTATTTTAAGAAGGGGGCTGGGAAGAGGCCTGATATTCTTTTCCTTGCCGGTGATGTCCAGCCGGTCAATGAGGAATCATGCTATTCTTTTTCTGATGTTGTGCTTGACATATTTACAAGGCTTTCTGGCAGGCTCGTTATAACCCTGGGCGGGATTGGGTTGCCGGCAGTCCCAAAGAAGCCAAGGCTTTACTGCACTGGAACCTCAAAGGAAGTTGTTGAAAGCTACAGGATGGTTAATGTTGAGCCAAGCCTTTATGGCGTTGTTGGCCCAATAATTGGGATTACCGGGGTTCTTCTTGGCCTGTCAAAGCAGAGGGGCATTGATGCGGTTTCCCTCCTTGCAGAGACTTTTTCACATCCGATGTACCTTGGAATTCGGGGGGCCAGGGAAATTGTTTCAGTCCTGAATGATAAGCTGGCGCTTGGCATTAACATCCGCGAGCTCGACAAGGAGATCAGGGAGATGGAGGCTGAGGCCGTAGACAGATCAAAGGCCATTGATATCCCTAAGGCTTTCAGGGGCATCAGGAAAGGCGGCAGCAGCGAGGACATGAGCTACATAGGTTAACTCTGCCAGGCATAAACTTATATATTGAGAAATTGTTTGGTAATCTATGCCCTACCGCATTAAACAGGTGCTTGCCAGGGAGATTCTGGATTCCCGTGGCAACCCTACTGTTGAGTGCGATGTTTTTCTTAAGGGTGGATTCATGGGAAGGGCCGCTGTTCCGTCTGGTGCTTCAACTGGCAGGCATGAGGCTCACGAGCTTCGTGATGGTGGCCGGAGATTTCATGGCCTTGGCGTTCTCACAGCTGTAAATAACATCAATTCAATAATTTCAAAAAAGGTTGTTGGCCTTGATTGTTCAAGGCAGGACTTTCTTGATGAAGTGATGATCAGGCTTGACGGCTCCCAAAGCAAGTCCATTATTGGGGCAAATGCTATCCTTGCTGTCAGCCTTGCATCTGCCCGTGCTGCCGCTTTAGCTTCAAAAAAACCTCTTTATTCCTGCCTGGCCGGCCTTGCTGGGAAGGTCAGCAGGAAAGCTCGTTTCACCTTGCCTATTCCTTTCTGTAACATCATAAATGGCGGGAAGCACGCTGGCAGCGGTCTTAAAATACAGGAGTTCATGATTGTGCCTTCAGGTTTTGATTCGTTCCATTCTGCAATGGCTGCTGTTTCCGAGGTTTATCACGAGCTGAAATCGCTTTTAGGCAGGAAGTTTGGCAAGTCCGCAATAAATGTTGGTGATGAAGGTGGCTTTGCGCCTCCATTTGCTTCTGCTCATGATGCGCTTTCCGCGCTTGAGGCTGCTGTTGCAACATCTGGCTATACTGGGAAGATTCGCTTTGCTATAGATGCGGCCGCAACTGAGTTCTATAATCCCGGGGAGAGGGCGTATGAGGTTGAATCCGGAAAGCGTTTCAGCAGTCCAGAGATGGTTGATTACTATGCCAATCTTGCAAAGTCCTTTCCAATTGTTTCCATTGAAGACCCCTTTGAACAGGAATCGTTCTTGCCGTTTGCCGAGCTGACAAAAAGGCTTGCAATGATGAACGTGCAGGTTGTTGGTGATGACCTTCTCGTTACAAACGTTGCCAGGATTGCTCAGGCAGTAAGGAAATCTTCCTGTAATTGCCTTTTGCTGAAAGTAAACCAGGTTGGAACCTTGTCGGAGGCAGTTGCAGCTTCCAATCTTGCAATGTCTCAAGGCTGGAGGGTGATGGTAAGCCACAGGAGCGGGGAGACGGAAGATTCTTTTATCGCTGATTTGGCAGTTGGCCTTGGATGTGGCCAGATTAAATCCGGAGCGCCAGCCAGGTCGGAAAGGACCGCAAAGTACAATAGGCTGCTTAGGATTGAGGAGGAATTGTCAAGGGTTGGAAAGGCATCCTTTGCCAGTTTATGAGAACATGAAGACAAAATTGTTGTTTGTTGTTTTGGATGGCCTTGCCGACAGGCCTGTCCCTCAGCTTGGTGATATGACGCCTCTTGAGGCAGCTTACACTCCTGCTCTTGACAGCCTTGCTGCAAGGGGAAGCGGTGGCATGTTGCGCGTTATTGATGGTGTTGCTCCCGAATCAGATGCAGCCATTATGACCCTTTTGGGTTATGACCCGAAAAAGTATTACACTGGCAGGGGCCCCCTGGAGGCTCACGGCTGGGGCGTCAACTTCAAGCCAGGCATGCTTGCATTGAGGTGCAATTTTGCAACAACATCTGATGGCAAGGATCTGTTGGACAGGAGGGCTGGCAGGAATTTGACAAGCAGGGAAGCAGCAGTCCTTGCTTCTGCAATCAATGAGAAGTTGAAGCTTGGGAATGCAACTTTCAAGTTCCTTGCCTCTGTCTCTCACCGTGCAGTTTTGGTTATAAAAGACAGGAAAGGAAAGCTTTCTTCAAACATAACAAATATAGATCCCGCATATGAAATAAGGGATGGCATCCCGCATGCCCTTCCAGTTTTTGACAAGGTAATTAAGGAGTGCAGCCCGCTTGATGGAAGCAGGGAGGCTATCCGTTCCTCATCGCTCCTGAATGAGTTTACAGAAAAGGCTTTTGCTATTCTTGATTCCCACCCGGTAAACAGGGCAAGAAGGAAAAAGGGCTTGCTGCCGGCAAATGCCATAATAAGCAGGGATGCAGGCAACAGGCTTCCGCCGCTTTACAGCCTTTCCAGGAAGTATGGGAGGAAGTGGGCTTTGCTTGCTGACATGCCATTGG
>CAYUOQ010000098.1:0-4458 GCA_964446445.1 uncultured Methanosarcinales archaeon | reverse complement strand
GCTAATAGTAAATTCATAATTAAAAGTTCCGCTATTAAATGAATTTACTATAAATGCCTGAAAAACTTTTCAGGAAGTCCCAAAATTTTGAAAGTTCTCTCCTTAAGTAACAGATTTAAATAGTTTTGTGTGACGGAAAAAATATGTTAGCAACTTGATTCGTCTAAATTTCGAGATGAATATGGATAACTATGCAAAACAATTTTAATCTCATCCTTTTTTCCAGCTGATAATGAAGCAAAGCAAGTCAACATTGGCAATATCAATATCAAAACTTATGACATTTGAAAACCCGAAAATAATGGCAGAGCAGTATAGCACGGATTCTGAATCGGCTGCCGAAGCAGCATGGTTTGCATTCATGAAAGGCGACATAGCAGGCAAGGCAGTTGCAGACCTCGGATGCGGGACCGGGCTTTTAGGAATAGCAGCTCTGCTGCTTGGCGCAGAGAAGACTTTTTTTGTTGATAACGACGAAGACGCCCTTGAAATTTGCAGGAAAAATATTTCCTCAATTGGAGAAAACGCCATAAGCAGGGCGGTCATAGTAAATGAAGATATAAGCAACTTTGTTCAGGAAGCAGATACAGTACTGCAAAACCCCCCATTTGGGACAAAAACAAAGCATGCAGACAGGCAATTCCTCATTCAAGCCTTCCTGATTGCGCCAGTCATTTACTCCTTCCATAAGATAAATACTTCTGACTTTGTCAAGAAACTTGCCGCTGATAACGGATTTAGCGTTACCAATATCCTGCCAATGCAGCTGCAGCTTAAAAAAACCCACAACTTCCACAGGTCAAAACTTAGAAGGGTGGAAGTTGGCTGCTTCAGGATAGAGAAAGACTAGAATAGAAGATTAATGGCTCAGTAAAGCGCCTAATTTTTTTGCCTTACCTTCCAAGTCAACCGAAATCCTTTTAAATAGGCAGCAAGTTTCATCTGGAAATGGAGCTTTCTATAACTGAAGAAACACCAAAACGAATCGTATTTGAGTTAAGAGGCACAGGACACACTCTTTGCAATATCCTGAAGGAAAAGCTGTGGTCAAACAAGCATGTAAAAGTTTCAACATACAGCATTTCACACCCGCTCGTTGGCTTTCCAAAGGTAATAGTTGAAACAGACGGAGAAGCAAAGCCAAGAAAAGCAGTCTTTGACGCTGCAGAGGACATAAGAAAGGACATTTCAGAATTCAAGCAGGAACTCAAGAAGTTCAGGTGGTAACCGTTAACATTAACAGTAAATTTTATAAGCAGGTTTAACTATTTAATCTTTAATGAAACTTTATCTTCTATTGACTGCCTTTGCCATTTTACTCATAGCAGGATGCGCAAAAAGCACGGATCTGCCAGTGGCAAGCCCAATGCCTGTGCCAGACCAGCCCAACACGCCGGAAACAACAGCTGGTTCAGAAATAACAGTTGAGATAACCGAAGATGGTTTCAGCCCTAAAACTGTCAGCATAAAAGCTGGGGATACTGTCACTTTTGTGAACAGGGATATTGTGCCTCATTGGCCTGCGTCAGCAATGCATCCGGAACATACAGCATATCCCGGGTCGGATATAAAAAAGTGCGGGACTCCAGAACAGGCGGGCATATTTGATGCCTGCAAGGAACTAGCACAGGGAGAATCGTTCAGCTTTACCTTCAATGAGAAAGGAAGCTGGGGATATCACGATCACCTGAATCCAACTCTCTGGGGCACTATTAACGTTAGCGATTAAAGCAACCTTTAAAAGCAGTTCAAACAGGAAAACAGGCATGCAATTAACAAAAAGAGATAAAACATTTCTTCTTAAGCTTGCAAGGAAATCTATTACAGAAGCTCTTAAGCAAAAAACAGTGAATGTCCAAAAGGCAGCAAGGATAAAGTTCTCAAAAGAGCCCGGAGTGTTCGTGACCCTGCTGAGGAACGGCAACTTGAGGGGCAGCATGGGCTATCCGGAAAAAACATATGGCCTTATAGATGCGGTTGTTAAGGCAGCCAGGGATGCAGCCTTCAAGGACCCAAGGTTTAAGCCAGTCAGGAAAGCAGAACTTGCAGGAATCAAGTTAAGGGTAGACATACTGTCAAGGTTCATTCCCACATCCATTAAAGGAATTAAGCCCGGAAGGCATGGAATATATCTGGAGTATGGCCTTTTCAAGGCAGTCCAGCTGCCTGAGGATGGGGCAAAAAACAATTGGACTGCAAGGGAAATTGTTGAAAACACTTTAAGGAAAGCCGGCCTTGCCCCTGAGATGTGGAAAGACAAGAATGTCAGGATTTTCAAGTTTACAACAAACGCATTTGAGGATTGAGCAAAGTTTGATTGCAGATTTTTTATCGCTGCCCTTTTTATTTCAGCAGGAATGTTCACCCTGTTCAAAGCATTTTCCTAACGCTTCTTAGGATTATACCTGTTAAGAAGAAGGGAATTTCCAACAACAGTGACTGAGCTTGAAGCCATTGCAATGGCAGCAAATATGGGATTAAACATGATGCCTGTGAAAGGATACAATACACCTGCAGCAACAGGTATCAGGGCAATGTTGTAAAAGAAAGCCCAGAATAGGTTCTGCTTCATCTTGACAACTGTTTTTTTGCTTAGCTCAATGGCAGATGCAACATCCATAAGCTCATCCCTCATGAGAACAATGCCGCCAGTTTCCTTGGCAACATCAGTTCCTGCCCCAATTGCGATTCCAACATCAGCCTGGGCAAGGGCAGGAGCATCATTCACGCCATCGCCAACCATGGCAACAACCTTCCCCTCGGCTTGCAGCTCCTTCACCTTTTTGGCTTTTTCGCCCGGCAGGACATTTGCAAGAATACGGGAAATGCCCAATTCCTTGCCTATGGCTGAGGCAGTTCGCTCATTATCGCCAGTTATCATGATAACTTCCTTGCCCATCCTTTCAAGTGCCTGGACAGCCTGCTTTGAGCCTTCTTTCAAGGTATCAGCAACAGCTATTGCACCAATCACTTTCCTGTCCAGGGCAACAAGGACTGCAGTCTTTCCCTCATTTTCCAGCTTTGCAAGCTTTGCTTCTGACGAAGGAAGAACATCGGCAGAACTATCCTTCATGTATGCCCTGTTGCCAACAGAAATTTTCCTGCCATTATAATTTGCCGTTATGCCCTTTCCAGCCACAGAAACATGAAGCTTTCCATGAGGGAGCTTTATGCCCAATACAGCAGCCTTCTCAACTATGGCTGCGCCAATGGGATGTTCGGAACCTTTTTCAGCAATAGCAGCAAGCTGCAAAATCTTGCCATTATCATAAGTTGAAGACAACGAGACAATATCTGTTACAGCGGGCTTGCCTTTCGTCAGCGTGCCAGTCTTATCGAACATCACAACCTTGATTTTCCTGGCTTTTTCGAGGAACTCACCGCTCTTAATGAGAATCCCGTGCTGTGCTCCCTTACTTGCTCCAATCATTATGGCGGCGGGTGTAGCTATCCCCAAAGCGCAAGGGCATGCAATTATCAGAACTGCAATGAGCGTTGACAAGGCCATGGAAAACGAAAGGCCATAAACAAAATACCAAAAAGCTGCGGAGGCCAAAGCCACCGTGATGACTAGAGGAACAAAGTAAGCCGAAACAGAGTCAGCAAGGCGTTGCATAGGAGCCCTTTGAGCAACAGCCTCCTGCACCATCTTAACAATGTGGGAAAGGGTGGTATCAGAGCCAATCTTGGTTGCCTTAACATTAAGCAATCCACTCTTGTTAATCGTGCCCCCAATCACAGAGCTGCCCTGCCTTTTTGAGACGGGCATGGACTCGCCTGTAATCATGGACTCATCCACAGCAGACTGGCCGAAAACAACAAGACCATCAACAGGAACAGCCTGGCCAGGCTTGACAATCAATATATCTCCAACCTTAACCTTTTCAACAGGAATACTTTCCTCCCTGCCTTCCCGAACAACAGTAGCCATCTTTGGCTGGAGGTCGAGAAGTTTCCTTATAGACGAAGTTGCCTTGCCCTTGACAGCATGCTCCATTAGCTTTCCCAAAAGGATAAAGCCTATAATAAGGCCTGACTCGGTAAAATAAACGTGTTCACTGGCAAAAATGGGCTTCCAAAGAATTCCCTGAAAGGTTACCACAGTGCTATAAATCCAAGCAGCAGATGTGCCAAGGGCAATCAGGCTGTCCATGTTGGCCTGTTTTGCCTTGATAGCATCCAGGGTTCCACGGTAGAAACGCCACCCTGCCACAAACTGGACAGGGGTCGCCAAAATGAAAAGCCAGACATTATTGGAAAGAAGCCAATTAACCTTGTAGAGATACTCAAAAACAAGAGTAGGGATTCCAAGCGCAAAAGCAAAAATTGTCAGCAGCTTAAGCTTCGTAAGCTCTTTTGCCGGAGCCAGGAAAGTCTCAAGGCACTTGCTGCTGCAGAAATAATACGTCACACCATCCTGCACAGCGGTATACTTTGACTTGAACTCGTCAACATACA
>CAYUOQ010000097.1:0-4508 GCA_964446445.1 uncultured Methanosarcinales archaeon | reverse complement strand
ATCCGACCCTTATTGGGAGAGATTTTTCAATAGGCGGGTACGATGAGCACCGTCAATGTTATTCTGCCCATCGACAAGAAAAGAAGCGCACAGATGCTTGCGCTGCTTCAAATGTTCGAGAAGAGGGCTAACCTGCCAATGGCTGAAATAATAAAAATAATTCCCAAGAGCACTTTTTTTGCGCTGCTTTACAGACTCAGGCTTATTGCTAGGCTGATAAGGCAAAGGCACGGCTTTGACATGTTCCTGTTTGAAGTGGCTTATGATTTTGACGCGAAGAAAGAAGTCAAGGTTATGAAGCTGAATGCGGAAATGTCGATAACGAACCTTGATGGCTGCGCCTTTGTTGAATTCGTAAAGGCGCTTTAATTCTTCCACTGGCGAGTGGGTGATAAAAGCGTTGGGCGCCTTGTGCTGTCAAAATATTTATATAGGTTCAGGGCAGAACCTGGATGGGTGTGTCTTTGGTAAACTTTTACGATGTCTCGGTTGAAAAGGCGTTTTCTTTTTTGTCCTCTTCACGCGATGGTCTCTTGGAAGGCGAGGCAGGCAGGAGGCTTGCAAAGTATGGCTATAATGAGCTTCCCAGGGAAAGCAGGTCAAAGGTTTTTTTCCTTCTCCTGGGGCAGTTCAGGAATTTCCTGATTATTCTTCTCTTTACAGCCACAATGATTTCCCTTCTCCTTAGGGAATTTGTTGAGGCTGCGGCAATGCTGGCGATTATATTCCTTTCTGTTATTCTGGGCTTTGTCCAGGAGTTCAGGGCAGAACGCGCTATGGAGGCTCTTGAGAAGGTTTCTTCGCCTACTGCTCGCGTTATCAGGAATGGCAAGGAAGGCAAGATTCCTGCAAGGGAGCTTGTTCCAGGTGACGTTATCCTTCTTGAGGCAGGTGACATTGTTCCTGCTGACTCGAGGGTTATTGAAACATCCAGGCTTCAGATTGACGAGTCGTCACTTACAGGCGAGTCTATACCTTCATTTAAGGTTAGCTTGCCTTTCAAAACGGGCACACCTGTTGCCGACCAGGAGAATATGGCGTTCATGGGAACCGTTGTGACTTATGGGAGGGGAAGGGCAGTTGTGACGATTACAGGCGTTGGAACAGAGTTTGGCAAGATTGCCTCTTCAATCCAGTCCTCCAAGGATGCCAAGACGCCCTTGCAGGTTAAGTTTGAGCAAATGGCAAGGCAGATTGGCTTTGGCGTCCTTTTGCTTGTTTTCTTTGTTTTTGTTGGTGGCGTCCTGAAGGGCGAAGCTGGGTTTGCCGCATCTGTCCCTGTGCTACTTGTATTTGCATTGAGCTTGGCGGTTGCTGCTGTTCCAAGCGCGCTTCCAGCCATTGTTACGATAAGCTTGGCACTTGGCGCCAAGTCGCTTGCCGGGAAAAACATGATTGTAAAGAAGCTGCCTGCTGCTGAGAGTTTGGGTGCCGTCACTGTAATATGCTCTGACAAGACAGGGACTATTACCAACAATGAGATGACTGTCACGAAGCTTTATGTTGATGACGTTCTTGTTGATGTTTCTGGGGCAGGTTATGAGCCTGTTGGCAAGTTTTCGGGTGGCGGGGATGCCAAGCCCGCCGTTGACCTTCTGCTTCGCATTGGCTGCATGTGTAATGAGGCCAAGCTTTCATATGCGAATGGCAAATGGCAGGTTATGGGCGACCCTACAGAAGGCGCCCTGATTGTTCTTGCCGGCAAAGGGGGGTTCTCCGCGAGCGTTTTCAACCACGACCATGTTGTCGTTCAGGAGATGCCTTTTGACTCTGACAGGAAGCTTATGTCTGTTGTTTACCGTAACAGGTCTTCGAGGGAGACATTTTCATATGTCAAGGGCGCTCCCGACATATTGCTAAGGAATTGCGATAAATTTTTTCGGAATGGCAGGGTTCAGAAGCTGACAGAGGTGGACAGGCAGAGGATTCTTGAGGCCAATAACCGTTTTGCTGAAGGCGCCCTGGGGGTATTGGGAATGGCCTATAGGGAGTTGCCGTCGTTGAAAGGCTATGACATGGACTCGGTCGAATCTAACCTGGTTTTTGTTGGGCTTGTTGGGATGATTGACCCGCCAAGGGCTGGCGTTGCCGCCGCAGTTGCCCAGTGCCAGGAAGCTGGAATAAAAGTAATCGTAATTACTGGCGACCATGCTTTGACAACTAAGGCTGTTGCGAAGCAGATTGGCTTGTTTCAGGAAGGAGACCTTGTGCTGACTGGTGAGGAGGTTGACAAGCTTTCAGAGTACGAGCTTTCTAAAATCATCGATAAGGTCAGGATAATTGCCCGCGCCCTTCCGATACAGAAGTCAAAGGTTGTTGACGCGCTTAAGAGGAATGGCCACGTTGTTGCAATGACTGGTGATGGCGTGAACGATGCGCCTGCGCTTAGGAAGGCTGATGTCGGCATTGCCATGGGCATTACCGGAACAGATGTTGCGAAGGAAGTTTCAATGTGCGTGCTTGCGGATGACAATTTCACCACCCTTGTTAATGCAATTGCTGAGGGAAGGAATATTTATGACAAGATGCTGAAATCGACGAGGTATCTTCTTTCTTGCAACGTGGGAGAGATTATTACCGTTTTTCTTGCAATTACTGTTGGCTTTCCCCTTCCCCTCGTTCCTTTGCAGTTACTGCTTATGAATCTGGTCACTGATGGCGTTCCTGCAATGGGCCTCGGCGTTGAGAACGCTGAAGACGACGTTATGAAAAGGCCGCCAAGGAGGCCTGGGGAGCAGCCGATTACTGCCGGCGGCCTGCTTTTGATTGTGCTTTTTGGCCTTGTAATGGCATTCGGAACACTATTCATATTTGACAGGTATTACGATTCTACGGAGCAGTCCCTCCCAATTTCCCGGACAGCTGCATTCACCACCCTTGTCATGTTTGAGATGTTTGCAGTAATAGGGAGCAGGTCGATTGCCCCTTTCCGCAAGCTTAACCCGTTATCAAACAAGTGGCTCATGGGCGGCGTGCTTATCTCAATACTGGTCCAGTTGGCTGTCATCTACCTTGGCCCATTGCAGCGGATTTTTAGCACTGTGCCACTTGCCTTTCAGGACTGGCTTGTCATCCTTGTTGTGTCATCACTTGGATTCCTCTTGATGGAGCTTGGCAAGATTTTTGTTTACCGCCAAAACAATCACTTGTCTCAGAAGTAATCATTAAGGCCTTTCTGGCTTCTTTTGACTTTTGCGGCAATAGGCGCATCCCCCTTCAGTTCCCCATTTAAGAGGGGCTTTCCGTACTCGCCGTCATATCCAGGCCTAACTTTTATCTTTCCCTGCCTGTTTAGGATTATTGCATTCGCAAGCCTTTCATCCATAGCCTTTTCAAGCTCATTTAATTCAGCATTTAGCATTACATTGAACTCGTTGCCAAATTTTTCAATCAGGCTGTTGTAAATCTGCCATGTTTTTTTTGATGCGACAGGGAAGCCGTTGAGTTCTGCGATTATCTCTGATAGCGGTATGAGTGTCTTGAACGGGGGCGCATTTTTTTTGATGAAGCCTTCTGGCCTGTCCTCAGCTGCAAGCTCCTCAACCCTGTTCAAGACTCCAATCGTCATTTTTTTCCGGCAATTTGGGCAAATCTTTCCGCACTTGCCAGACTCGATTGGGCTCATGACCACATTGCACAGTCTGTGGCCGTCAAAATGGTACTTTCCATAAGCAGGGGGCGTCTCAATTGTCCCTTCAAACCCTTTTTTGATGCGAATTGCTTCTAGCACATCATGGTAAGTAAGTTCTTTCAAGTCAAGGATATTTGCTTCTCTTCCTATGCGCCAAGGCCAGTAGCTATGGCAGTCAGAGTTTGACATTAGCGTTATGCCGTCAAGCTCTGGTATGCGCCAGTTCATGTCCGGGGTGCTTGACATCCCCGTTTCGATCGCATGTATCCTGCCAAATTTATTCCCAAAGCACTCCTTCAGCGAGTCAAAACCAGATTCACTTCCAAAGCAGCCGAACCAGCTTGTCCATGCATGCGCGGGGATTAGTTCCATGTCGTTGCTTATGTTCATCAGCTGCTCAAGCAATTCAACGCTGCTCATCCCGAATATTGGCCTGCCGTCATAGTCAAGCCTGCCTTTTTTCAGGAGGAATGTGTTTATCTGCTCAACTGCCCCTAAGTCAGGCGCAAGTATGAGATAGTGTATCCGTCTTCCCTTGCCGCCCTGTGAGTAAGCTAGTGAGAGCTCGGTTTGCAGCAGGAAAGGGAATCCGGTTGCAGTCCTGAGAATGCCTGTGCCGTCGTCCTTCAGCTTTGCTTTTATTTCAGCATTCCATTTAGGGTGCGTGAAGTCGCCAGTTCCGAGGAGCCCCAGCCCTTTGATGCGCGCGTATTTTTCAGGGTTCTCGAAGTTCAGGTCCTTGCTGCATGCCCTGCTGTGGCTGCTGTGGATATGAAGGTCGGCGATAACTTTCATGCCTCAGCCCTGCATTTGTCGCTTATTTAAACTTTGCCACAGCCGGAAATTTGATTCTCGTCGGAAATTTAAGAGCAATGTT
>CAYUOQ010000096.1:0-4521 GCA_964446445.1 uncultured Methanosarcinales archaeon | reverse complement strand
CTTCGTAGAAAGGAAGCCTGGCAAAAGGAGCGAGCAAAAAAGGGAGCAACGGAGGCCTGAGAGAAAGCTCAGAATATGCAGGCTGCAATCCTGAAAAAGCCTGACCGTGAAGCAGATAAACAGACTCATCCCAGAAGAAAAAAGATGTATCAAAAAACAGGAGCCTTGCGGATAGCGCTGCCACGAAAAGCAAGAGAAGGGCATTGTATTCTTTCTTCATGTCAAAACCTTTTGAAAAAGCCTTATAAAAAAAATATTAAAAAAAGAAAAAAATAAAGAAAAAGAAAGCCCTATTCAGGCTTCTTTTACTCGGTTGCTACAGCTTCGTCAGCGGCTCCGGTTGTATCACCGGTTGTATCAGCCTCTGGTTCAGCTTCAGGCTCTGGGGTCGCTACTGGCTTAGGCGCTGGAGCGCTCACTGTAATGTCAGTGAAGCTTGTGCCTGCTACCTCAACCTCAGTTCCCTTCAAGACGCCCTTCTCCTGCCACTTAGCGTAGTCGTAGAGGACCCTTGAAGCCCTTCTTGTGTCCATGGCAGATGCTCCTGCAACCAGCAATGCAACTTTTCCAGTTGAGCTCTCGATGAGCTTTATCATTGCCTTGCCTTCTGTGAAGTCTTTCTCACAGGGCTCTGGGTTTCCGAGCAACTTTGCAGCTGCTGCGTTTGCACACGGCCCGCCAACGACAATTGCATTCTGAGCGGTTATGTCCGATACTTCAGACGCAAGCTTTGCAGCACCAACCTCGATTGCGTTGGTCTCGTAGTAGGTAATCTGGCCAGCTTCTGAAGCCGTGGTAGTTGATACCGATGCACCAGGCGCAGAGACGGTAACTATCGGAAGTCTCTGTGCTTTTACAGGTGTCTCGATTATCAACGAGTCAGGGTCATTGCTGACTGTGTGCCAGTCTACAAAGGCGCCCAAGCTTGTGTATGTCTGCCTGAGGTTTGTGTCAGCACTTGGCGTGATGTACTTCACATTTGTTGAAGTGTTTTCAGCCAAGTCAACCTTTGTGCTTGCGACATTGATATCAAAGGTAACTACGCTTGGAGCAATGTTGTCGTAGTCATCAGTGTCGAGCGTCTGGAAGCTGACCAGTAACGCTGCAGGCTCCAAACCAGCCACCGTCGAACTGTCGATGCTGTTCGTAAAGCCACCGGATGCGTTTACAGACAAGTTTCTCGGGAAGTAGCTCAGAACAATCTGGGTTCCGCCCTTGGATGTAATGTTGATGAAGTTCCTTACATCAATGGTGGTTGAACCATCCATGCCTGTGACGCCCTCAACTGTGCCGTCGCCGTCCATGTCAACCTTCAAGTTGAAGTTGCTGTTGGTATCAAGCGAGTTGTTCCAGATGTAATATGTTCCGCCACCCAACTTAAGGGTTGCGTCCTGGGAACCCGATGCACCTGCAGCGCCTGCAGCAGCCTTGTAGTCAACTGACACTGAAGAGCCGTCTCCCAAGTTTTGGAATTCCAACTTAGGACTGCTCTCTCCAGAACCTAAAGCACTAAGGTATCTCAATGCGTAGGTCTTTCTCTGGCCCTGCTTTTGGGTGCTGTCAGTCACAACAAAGTAGTCGTTCTTTGTTAAAGTCTGGTTCTCAATGAGGACTGTATCGTCATCACTGTCACCCAACTTGATGGCTGTCGTTGCGCTTGCATAAGCAATTGGAAGCTTTGCAATTCCGCCTGAGCCGTCAACAAATTCCAGGTAATACTGGGTTGAGCCAGATGGAGTTAACTTCAACTTTTCTGTTGTAACAGGCTCCAAACCGTCATACTTGATATCCCAAGCGTTCAGCAATGCCTCTGGCTTTCTCAGCTTATCAGTAAGCTTTCCGCCTGCTGGGACATAGTAGTCCTGGTCTGCTGTGACGTTGATCATAACGCCAGTCAGGGACATTGAGTTAGTTGACGAGTTTGTGGCTGAAATTGTTACTTTAGAGCCAGTTATCGTCTCAGACCCAACTTCGAGCGTTTGCTCGCCGCCAGCTGTAGCTGAACCTACCTTTGTATCGTATAGCCTGATCTTGTCAGCACCGAGGTAGAACTCAGCCTTCCTGACACCACCTGCGAATTCCTGGGAGATGATGTCCCTGACACCGATTTGGGTCCCATCCTTCAAGGTCTGGGTTGCACCCTCCTGCAATGAGTCAGTTGGTTCGCCGTCGACGATAAACTTGGCAGATGTTGAACCAACGAAGTCAAGTGTAACCACGTAGTCCTTTCCGCCAACATTGTACGTCTTGGTATCGCTCTCGCCAAGGATGTCCTTGGTTGAGCCGCCCATCAAGGTCATGTCAATTTCTGAGTGGCCTGTGCTGTCCGTCCTGGCTTTGACTATTGACCAGTCCTTGCCAAGCATCTTTATGCTTTTTCCTTCAAAGTTCCAGAGGTATGTTCCAGTTGAGGAAACAGTGCCTGCGCTGTCAGTAATATCTGACTTTGCAGTCTCCGTAAATTCAAGGGAGTACCTGGCAATGTTGTTGCCGCTTGAGCCATCTATAAATAGGTAGTCAGCAGCTGTGCTTGTGTCAGGGTCTTCAGCGTAAATTACAGACAGCATTGGACCCGGTGTTGCCCTTGCAGGCTGAGCATCGAAGTATATATATTGTCTGTAGTCGTAGTCGCCCTGTGTATTGGAAAATGTGCCATCAGCGAGAAGAGTTGCCAATTCATCCTTTCCAATAAACGTTGTAATGTTCCTGACTGTCTCCTGCTGAGAACTTGATGTGCCAGCATCGAGAGTTTCTGAAAACTCAAGCTTCTTGGCACCCTGCTGTACTCTCCAGGCTTCGCCGGAAACGCTTACTTGTCCGCCGCCCGATGAGGTAACGGTCTTCTTAACCTTAGCAGCAAACTGCAGGCTGTTGGCAACATCAATTGAACCAACAACATCAGACGACTGAGCACTGTCGCCGACAACTATAACTGCATTGAACTTTCCGTCCTTGACAAAAGGAGCCGGATATTCTTTGAGGTCTGCAGCTGCGGTTGCACTTAAAACAGTAGCACCGACCATTACTGCACCCGTGCCTAATGCTAACATCTTACTGATAGTCTTTCGTAACTTCACTCTCAACACCTCCGTGTTAACTACATATCATAATCTTGCGAAACAGCTTTGCTGTCTTCGCTAGAGACCAAATCGGGGGCTCTATATAAAGCTTTTGTTTTGCCTGTTTGGCGCTTGATAATGCCTGTTTTCCAAGGCTTATCGGACGCACCAAAAAGACCCATGCGTTTTGCTTTTCCTTTTCCACCAATTTTGGTTTCTTTTTTTACTGCTTGCCTTCTTTTCAAACATTGCATACAACGCAACATTGATCTGGCGGCAAGCCAGCTACTCCATCTATTCAGGAAATCCCTACTTTATAAATTTTTCGTCACTCCAAGCTATAAATCCGTCGAAAAGTAGCCAAAAACGTATATAAGAATAGGTATTAATGCAGCTTCATTTAGACCTAGTAGGAATAAATTGCCTAAAAAACCTTGCCTGGAGTCCAAAATAACAAATTTTTTATAATGAACAGGAATCATGTAAAAAGACGGCTTGCAGGGCAAGTTTGCATTGCAAAACTGCACATGCTTCTCGTCGAAGAAGCGGGGATGCCGCAGCGGCCAACCGGGACAGGCTTAGAACCTGCTGGCTTAGTGCCTTCGGCGGTTCGAATCCGCCTCCCCGCATACAACCTTTTTAACAAAAAGGTTGATCAAAAACCAATAAAGGAAAAGAATTTATAGTAGTAATTACTAATAAAACCTAGTAATATTGGCTGTAAAAAGTCTGGAAAAGATGCACTTATCGTCGAGAAAAGTAAAATGGCTGTTTCAAAAGTTACGCGCAACTACCAAGTGACCGTCCCAAGGGAGGTTAGGGAGGTGGCAAACATCAAGGAAGGCGACACCCTGCTTTTTGTGAAGGAAGATGGTGATATAGTCCTAAGGAAGATTGACAAGGACATCCTTAGAAACAGCTTTGGAATTTGGAAGCGGGCTCAGGAAAAGTCTTCCTGGTCAGTAAACAGGCTCATCAGGTCAGAAGCTGAAAAAAGACTGAAAAAGTTCAAACTGGCTTAAAATGGCACAAAAATTCCTTGTTGACACAGATGTCTTTGTGGATTTCCTGTTAGGGGAGCAGAAGGCAAAAGAGATATTTGACCAGTTGCCGGAAGGAACCTTCCACTATTCCCCCCTGACTAAGCTTGAGCTCCTTTCAGCAGCTGCCTGCTCAGACTCTACGGTCAAATCCGCAACACTTGGCTTGTTATCCATTGGCAAGCCTGTGGAACTGGATGACCACTTGATTTTGGCTGCTGCGGAGATAAAGCGGGAACATGGGCTTTCTATTTCAGATTCCATAGTGGCTGTAAGCGCACTTCAGCTCAAGGCGCAACTGGTGACAAAAAACATTGGGAGTTTCAAGAAAATCAAGGAGATTCTTCTCATGAAACCGTACTAGGAGTAGGGCAAAGTCAACTAGCCCGTGTTTGACGGGCTAGAGCTGTTCTTCTGTTGAA
>CAYUOQ010000095.1:0-4579 GCA_964446445.1 uncultured Methanosarcinales archaeon | reverse complement strand
AGGGGTGCGGTATTTCCTCAGTATCTGGACCAGGATCGCACCAAGCGATGGCGTCTTGCCAGCAGGCCTCGTGCCTGCAACGGGCATTGTCCTTGAGCCGTCAATCATAAAACCCAGAAGGCCGGCAGAAAGAGGAGTCATCATCCTGTTCCTTATGAAAAGGGGGAAAGTCCAGGGCTTGTCACGGTGTCGCCTGAACGCATAAGCAAGCCCAGTTGGATTAAGCGGCTGTCCAACAACGGAGACTCTTGCACGGGCATGGGGAACCAAAAGCTCAGTATCCAATATCGGGTTAGCTTCGTCCAGGGGCCTTCCTGACATCAGCCTCAGCTTGGTAGCCCAAGAGTCTGCATCGCTAACCGTGGGAACAATGTTTGTCATGCACTCATCATAATCCTGGTGCACAATAAAGACAGGCTGCCTTCCCATCGGGCTGTTGGCAGTAATGTCCTGGATTTTCTCATCCCTCAAAAGAACTTCAATAAGGCCGAACCCAATCGTATACCTGACAAGGATTTCAGCAAGCTCTTCTGTTTCCTTACCCCTTAGCTTAATCTTTCTCTGCTCTGCGAGATCGGTAAGCAGGTCGCTTCCAACATTGGAAAATACCTGCCTTACCCTTTCCGGGTCAATGAATTCAGAGCGGGAAGGCTTATGTTCTGAGATTATCTTTTTGGCAGCGTCAAGCAGCTCATACTTTTCCTCATAAAGCTTGAACTCTGGGGGGATAAAGTGGTAAAGGTATTGGACAGTGGAAGGAAGCTTGAAAATGGTAATATCTGTGTTGTCCACTTCGTAGCTGTCAATTTCCTCCCCATCAACTGGAAAGGAGGCCATAAGCCGCGTATACATGAAGTCCGGCTTTGCAACCGGGCTGAAAATAAAATGGTAAACTGACCTGTCGCCTTCCCGATAGTCCTTGAGGTGCGGCCTTGCCCTGTTCATAAGTTCAGTCTTTTCAAGGGCAGCCATTAAAGATTCGAGGAAAGAAAGATACCTTGCAACATTCGCATCAGCCTCCTTGCCAGCCCCTTTTTCTTCCCGGTGCATCCTTCTCAGCTCAATGTAGGCCTGGACAGGGTCATCCCTTAGCCTGCTGTAAACGACAGACCTGATTTCGTAATCCTGCCTTGCCCCAATTGAAGGCATGCTAAGAAGAAGCTGCTGCCTGATGAGCTGGTTCCTGAGCTTTCCAATTTCTGAAAGCATCCTTACCTGCTGGAAGTCATACTCATAGTCCCTCTTTTGGGAAAAAACAACCTTTGTGATGCTGGGATTCTCGACAAGCCTTTCTATGACTGCAGACATGCATTGTGCATTGTCCTCGATTGATGGAAAGAAGGGGCATTCCTCAGCATCAATTCTAAGGACTACATCCTCTCCTTCCTTGTAAGTATCGTAACTGAAGCAGTCACCTCTCTTTTCTGCCATACCAAAGCTATTTATATTACTCCCATTTATATATTTTCATGATAAAAAAAGGTGTTGAGGTAAATGGACAGCTCTTTCCCTCCAAAAAAACTTGCACCTGAAAACTCCGATACCAGCAGGGGTGTTGCAGTGGTTGAGAGAAGGCTAAGGACGCTTGAGGAGAGGCATTCCAACCTGGAGAGAAGAAGCCAGGTTACAGAGGAAAACATGCTTTCAAGCGACAGAAAAATAAAATCTGAACTGAAGCTGCTTGCAGGCGAAATTTCGGAATTAAAATCACAAATTTCTGAATTGTCGGAAAAGGTAAGGAGCTTTGCGAGGGAGCTTGAAGGATTTGCCCGGGTTGAAGACGTCCAAGTAATAAAGAAATACCTTGACCTTATCGAGCCACTGGGATTTGTAACCCAAAACGAAGTGGAAAGGATTGCGCGTCAGGCAGTTGATGATGCGCTTGAAAAGCAAAGCGAGGATGGGTAAGGCAAAAGCTTTAAAAACAAACTTCACCCGTTTCTGGACTAAAAAGAGAGTTAAAAACTGATGGGAATCTTTGACTTTGGAAAGAGAAAAGAAGCTCCCCAGCAGGCGGCAAGGGTCCCTGCAGAGGAAGTAACAAGGCTAAGAAGGCAAGGCCTTTCAAACAACCAAATAGTTCAAGCCCTGCAGAGGAGCGGATTCCAGACTCACCAGATATTTGAAGCATTCAGCCAGGCAGACCTGAGGGTGCCTTCTCCAATACGGGAAGCTCCAACAGGGCAAAAAAGCCAGCAGCCAAGCCAGGGAGGGCTAGAGGGATTGGGAGACCTACCCATGCCTCCATTCCCCGAAGGGGACGCTTCGCAGAATCCTGAAGAGCCAGACTTGCAGCCAGGGCAGGACATATTTCCTGAACAGGCAGTCGAGCAGGATTACAGGCCCAGCCAAGCAAGGTATGAAACTGACCCTTCTAAAAAAATCGAGGAGATAAGTGAGGCAATCATCGAGGAAAAATGGCAGGACCTGATGAAGGACTTCAACAAGCTTCTTGAATGGAAAACTTCAATGGAGCAGAGAATGGCAGCAATGGAACAGCGATTTACAGACCTGAAGACAGGATTTGACAACCTGCAGAAAAGCGTGGTTGACAAGGTCTCTGATTATGACAGGAGCGTCAAGGATGTTGGCACAGAGATGAAGGCACTTGAGCAGGTATTCCAGAAAATAATCCCAACCCTTACTGAAAACGTCAATGAGCTATCAAGGATAACCAAGGGAATGAAGCCGGCAGAAAAAAAGAAGGCATAATACTGTTTCTTCAGCCTACCGTTCCACCACTGCCCGCCATCAGGAGCAGTGTCATGGCAGCCACCGCCATTATCAGGATGAGGCCCAGGATTTTCGGACTTGTCAAAATACTGATGAAAGGCCTTTGCTCTGCGTTTACCTGCTGCTCAACAACAATCTCCTCGCCAGTTGTTTGGTCAATCACGGTTGTAGCCTTGGGCCCCTGAGTCCATGCAACTATCATTATGATGAAAAGGGGGATCAAAATAAACCAAACCCCCCCACTTCCGCCAAAAACAGAGGAAAAAACCTCGTTAGTCTTAAGGCCTGCAAATCCTGCAAGCATCAGCACGAAGAACATAAGCGCGGCCATTACAACAACCCAAGGGGCCATGGCAACGATAATATTAACACCGCCGCCTGTAAGGACTATGACTGCGGTGATAACAAAAGCGAAAAGGGCATGAAGCCCCCTGTTCTTCAGGAGATTTGTAAGCTCAAGGCCTCCATAGACTACTATGAAGATAAGCAGCCACACGAAGATGTCAACAAAACCCTTCAGGAGACTAATATCAAGGACAGTTGCCATTTCAACTCAAGGAAGGCTTATCCGCCGCCCCCTCCGCCGCCCAGACCCCTGAAGAAGTTCATGAATCCTGTCGCTCCCCTGGTTGCGCTATCCATTGGATTGTCAGAGGTTATCATGAAAATTACCAGTGCAAATACAAGCACGATTATCGTAACTGCCTGAACATCAGGATTCGAAAGGAAATTAAGGCCGGTAAAAGAGTTCCACCATCCTGCTGACATTCCAAATATGTAAACTATGATGCCAACAGCCAGCAGGGGGAAAATGCCACCTTTAAGGGCGCTCTGGTTATCACCAAGGAAAAGCCCTGCAAGGATCAGGCCTGCTACTATTATGACAATCACCAGCGAAACGTTGGGCAATGCATTGTTTATTATGCTAACAACATCCTGGCCCGGGGGGTATTTCCCTGTAATGTGGGGAATGATGACAAGCAACGCAAGGCAAAGCGCCAGAAGCATATGGACGCTCTTGTTCTCCCCCAGAATCTTCACCCTTTTTGAAACAGTAAAAACCACTGCAAAGATCAGTATGAAAGGTATTGCAGCGTCAAGCAAGCCATAATTCTCAAGCCTGATAAGAAAGTTCGGAAGCGTCCTATTTTCCGAAAACGCAGTTTGCAACAAAGCTGAAAGCATCCAAATCACCCTTTATTCTCCTTTTTCTTGCCTAGGCTGTCCCCCATAACTACAAGCAGCATTGCCCCAACGACAAGGCCAACAAGCACTATTGTGGCAACTGAAATGTTGCTCGAGAAGCTGCCGAACCAGTCAAAAATAAACTCCAGCCATGTCTGGTCTCCAGTCTTCATTGCATTAAGGAAAATGCCGAACAAGCCCACAAACATTATGATCATAAAAATAACCTTCCAAGGGCCTTCAAGGAAAAAGCCCTTGTCAGTCTCCTTTTCGAATGAGCCGACAAGCATGAGGAAAAAAACAGAGGCGAACATCAGGATTACGACATTTGCAGATATGTTTGTGATTGCATCAACAACCTGGGCCGAAGCGACTGCGAAGAATGACATGGCAAAGGCCGCAAGAGCATTCAAGTTCTTCTTTGTGTAAGTCTTCCCATCGTAAACTTCAGTTCCAAAAACCTTTGTCTTTTCCAGTATTGCAAAAGTTATGGTAAATACGAGAAGGAACGGCAGGACAACGTCGAAAACGCCTATCTTATCAAGAAAATTGAAGCTTTCCCTAAATGAAGAGTCTACCATTTTATCAGATTACACCTTTTTATGAGGAGAAACTGCCTATCTTCTTTTATAAATGTTTCGGTATATTTTTTTCTCAAAAA
>CAYUOQ010000094.1:3076-4672 GCA_964446445.1 uncultured Methanosarcinales archaeon | reverse complement strand
TGAATGCGCAAGCAACTGGTGCCCGTAGCAAATGCCAAGGATTGGAATATCCATCCTTAGAATTTCAGGGTCAAGGGAAGGTGCATTGTTTTCATAGACGCTCCTGGGCCCTCCGGAAAGGATTATCCCTTGAACTTTTTTGTTTTTCAATTCAGAAGCTGCAACGCTGTTTGGGAATATCTCTGCATAAACGCCAAGCGAGCGAATTCTTCTAGCTACAAGATGGCAATATTGACTTCCGTAGTCAAGGACTGCTATCATTTTACGTCACTATGTCTGCCAGTCTATTCTGCCTTATGGCCTGCCGTATTTCCATTGCAATCCTTCTTCCGGTGCTTATTGGCCTTCCATAGAGGTAGCTGCTGTAAGGGGTTGCCGATATGCCAGGGCTGCCAGGAATCCTTGCGGATATGTCGAAAACAACTATTTCCTCTTTCGGAGGACCAGGGGTCACGGCTGCCTGAAGGGCAAATGGGCCTATTATTCCCGGAGGGTAAAGCTTTCTTGCCGCTTCAACAAATTTTTCGCCAAGCTCCAATGCCTTTTCAACAATGGATTCCTTAACGGTAACTGCTATGTGGCCTGTCTCCACATATTGCGGCTTAACATACTTCATGACTTCATTTTGCTCAGGGGCGGTAAGCCTCAGGAGGCCATCAATGTTTGTCTGCCTCCTGGTATCTGTTCCCAAAAGCTCCAATTCCCCTGCAAGTGGGGAATAAAAATAGTTGAAGTTCACTTGAGTCCCTAAAACAAATTCCTCAATAACTGCCTTTTTTGCTGATATTGGAGTGATTATCTTCCTGCTTACCATCTCGGCCACTTTTTGCTTATAGTCCTCCTTGGTGCTGGCGAGGAAGAATGCCCTCTCATAGCCCCTTGCAGCCTCGCTTGCCTTTACCAAGACGAGCCTGTCAATCTTTGCAGGGCTTGGGAAAAGTTTTGGCGTCTTAATGCCCGCCTTTTCCATAAGCCTATACTGGTTGTCCTTGCCTGTCCTTTCCTCGGCCTTAAGCATGGTCCTGCTTCCGAAAAGAGGAACAAGAAACTTTTCCTCTATTTCATTGTATTCACAGTAAACCCAGAAATACCTGCTTTGAATGAATATGGTATTAAGCTCCCTGAGCCTTTGCTGCACCTCTGGCTTGACTATGTCGCTGAATTTTTCAACCAAAATGACTTCATCAACGACGCCCTTCCCATCCCGCGACCTATAGTACTTGTCGTACGTCTTTTCTCTGCCTTTTTGGCAAACAACAACTGTCCTGAAGCCTTCATCCTTTGCCCCCCTGCAAACGTCAAGGGCTGAGTGCCCTCCAAGCGTTCCTAGGGATATTTTATTCTTGTCGTAGCCGTCTATCAATGCCTGCATTTGTTTCTGTGTTACCATTTTAGCTTAGTATTTTTTTAAGCTGTTTTTTTTGGATTGCATTCTTGATTTCAAGAGCTATCCTTCTTCCTGTACTCATAGGCTCCCTATACCTGAAGTCTGTATATGGTGAGCCGTTAATGTAGAGGTTTGTTCCTGCAACTATCCTTGCAGATATTTCGAAGACATAGAATTTAAGGTCTGGTGTTAAAACTGTTTCAAGGCTG
>CAYUOQ010000094.1:0-3066 GCA_964446445.1 uncultured Methanosarcinales archaeon | reverse complement strand
TTAAGCGTCTTTGAAGCCTTCACAACAGCTTCGCCCATCTTGAATATTTCTGGAAGCAATGACTCCCTGACAACAATCGGAACATTTCCTGTGATGTTGTAACTTGTTTCCAAGCCAAGGTCAAGCTGGTCCTTGGCAGCTATCCTTCCAATGCTGTCAACATTACTTTCATACCTCTTGTCAAAGCTCATCACTTCAAGCTCCTCACTTAGCGCAGAGTAAAAATAGTGGATGTAAATTGGCGCCCCTATGATGTATTCCTGTATTATGTACGCCCTGGCTTCCCTCTCCTTTATTTTCTTATAAAATTCGTGAGGCGTCCTGGCAAGGAAAAACCCCTTTCCCCCCCTTGCCCCGTAAAATTTGATTATGACCGGCCCATCTATCTCTTCCGGCTTTTCATAAATCCTGGGAAGCAGCAAGCCGGCCCTCCTCAGCCATTCCCTTTGCATCATCCTGTCCGATTCCCATTTCAGGATTTGCTTGTTGCCAAAATACGGCACCTTAAGATTCTCAAGGTCTTCCAAGCTGAATGCTTCAAAAAAGGTTCCGTGGGGGATTATAATTGCATTTTCCTTTAGCAATCTTTCCTGCAGCTTTTTTGTATCCCTGAAAGAATTGACTGGAAATATTTCATCCGCCACCCTGAAGCTTCTATAAGGCGTTTCCCTGCCTTTTGCGCAGATAGCAATTGTCTCAAAGCCTTCTTGTTTGGCTCCGTAAAGAATCTGAAGTGCAGAGTGGCTCCCGAGAGTGGCTATCTTAACTTTCCCAGCTTTTGGAAGCCCCATATTCGCAGATGTTAACATGAAGTATATAAGGTTAACGCCATTGCAGCACGTCAAAAATGAAGGCGGGAAATTAATTTTTCTCAACAGGATTCAACTTTTGATTGCTTTTTCCCAGTATGCGCAAACTTCTTCTGCTTTTTTGGCAGCAATTCCCGTATACCTCTCAGGATTTTTCAGCAACTCAATCTGTTGCTTTGTCATTTTTTTCAGATAAACCTGAGAAGATTGGTCATTGAACAAAACATCTTGGAAGGCTTTTCCTTGCTGCTGAGCAATTAGCGTGAGCTTCCTGACATGCTCATGGGCATCGGGATGGCCATTCGCGGCAAGGAGTATGTATGCTGGCTCTGCCGCTATCATTCCCCTTCCCATGCTGAAATTTTTTCCCAAGCTTTCCTTCACAACAACAAGCTTCCTCATTGCAGAGTCAAGCCTTTTTGCAGCCACGAAGGTTCCCGCAATTATTTCTGGCAAAAACCTGGAAGATGCAGAATTTGTAAGGTCTCTCTGGTGCTCTGATATCTGGTCAGCGTAGACTGTAACCATCCTTGGCATGAACTCCTTCCACAATGACTTTACATTTTCAAAGTTTATAGGATTCCTCTTGTGAGGCATTGTGCTGCTCCCGACCTGCTCCTTGCCAAATTCCTCAGCCACCTCCCCAATTTCAGTCCTTTGAAGATGCCTCATGTCGTCTGCAATGTTTGCCATCACGCCAAATGCTGAAATTATTGAATGCATCAGGTCGTTTGCAAATTCAGGCTCAACAATCTGTGTTGAATGAGTTGCCGGCTTCAAGCCAAGCTTTTCCAGGATTGAGGCTTCAAATTCTTCCGGGTTTTTTATCAGCAAAGATGAAGCATTGTATGCGCCCACTGCGCCTGCGAACTTTCCCCGCATGTTTCCAGCAGCAGCCTTCACTGCCGCAATTCTTCCACCAAGCCTCGATACATAAGAAGCCATTGTAAAGCCAAAGGTTATGGGCTCTGCGTGCTGGCCGTGGGTCCTTCCTATCTGGAGGGTTTCCTTTTCTTTTCTCGCTATTGCGATAAGCGTCTTTTCCAGCTGAATCAACATGGGCAATAATGCTTTGAGCGTTGCCTCCTTCAGCCTTAACGATTCTGCTGTTGAGATTATGTCATTTGACGTTGCCGTAAAGTGAACATAAGGCTTTGATTCAATGCTTACCTTGTTCCTTAGGCAATTTGCAAGCGCCCTGATATTGTGCTTTATCCGCTTTTCCTCCTCGTAAACCTCTTCTGCCGTGACTTTTCCTGCCGCAGCAGCTATCTCGTCTGCCGCTTTTTTGCTGCAGATTTTTTTCTCAGCCAAAGTCTCTGCCAGGGCCACTTCAACAGCCAACAAGTACCTTATTGCAGCGGTCTCTGACAGGTAGGGCTGCAAGCTTTCAAACGCTTCCTTGTCTCCGAGATAATACCTGTAGTCCAATGGGCTTATGTTGTCAAAAGCATTCATTTTTATCCCTCGAGGTATCCTTTTTTTATCAGGTTTTTCCTTATCCTTTCAGTTGGGTTGCCAGCTTCGGCCTCCAACTTCTGGCCTGTAACCAGCTCATATGCTTCAATATACCTTCTTGCAGTCTCAACCCTTATTTCATCAGGTATTTTGGGAACTTTCCCTTCCCCTGTGAATCCCTGGTCTGCAAGCCATTTCCTAACGTACTCCTTATCTATCTTTCTTTGCTCCTTTCCATGGCTGAAGAGCTCATCATAGCTGTCAGAAAACCAATATCGGCTGCTATCAGGTGTGTGGATCTCGTCAATCAAAGTTAATTCCCCTTCCTTGTCAAAACCGAATTCATACTTCGTGTCGACAAGGATTATGCCCTGCCTTGCAGCTATCCTCTGTCCCAAGTCAAAAAGCTTGAGGCTTGTTTCAGCAATCTCATCAAACTCTTCTGCGGTTAACAGGCACCTCCTGAGCACTTCCGCCCTTGAAACAGATTCGTCATGGCCCCCCTCTTCTGCTTTTGTCGAAGGGGTTACAAGAGGCATTTCAAGTTTTTGGTCCTTCTTAAGGCCGTCAGGCAGATTGTGCCCGCAGAATTCCCGGATTCCCCTTGAATAATTATGCCACATAGATGTTGTTGTAACGCCTGTTATGTAACCGCGAACAACAAATTCAACCATGATTGGGCGGCAGTTTCTCGCCACTGTCACGTTCGGATCCGGGATTTCAATTACAGCGTTCTTTGCAATTCTTTCAGCCTTCTCAAACCAGAACTGGCTCATCTGATTCAGCACCTGGACATTAA
>CAYUOQ010000093.1:1940-4700 GCA_964446445.1 uncultured Methanosarcinales archaeon | reverse complement strand
GAACACACATCAAAAATCAAGGAGTGCTCACAGACGAAAAACGCAAAACTTCAGTTCTCGGTTTTCTGGTAAAGAGGGCATGTCTTGGCATATTGCATTGTGCACGGCGTGAGAGCCGTCCCAGGCATAAATCTGCTCAGTCCGCCTCTAGCTGGGCCATTATCAATCTTGCAATCGTATGCGGCAATTGGTCCTGCATTAAGGTATATGCCGACAAACAAAGGGTAGTCTTCGGTTGCCTCTGCAAATGGGCAGGGATTCAGTTGCATTATATTCTCTAAGCTTTCGTCACTTGTCATTTCTATCGCCTCCAAAGTTGAAAATTTTTCTTCTTAGATCATAAGGAACAGAATTTGATGAAATCATGCCTAACCGGTCCAAATGTTTGAGTGCATATTTGACACTTCTTTCAGAAAGCCCTGTTTCGTTTATTAGCTGCTGCTGTGAAGCGCCTTTGCTTGAGTTTATCAGAATGTGAAGTATTCGCCTGCAGCTGCCTGATAATCGGATGCCACCGGCAACCACATTTTGCCTTAAACTCTATTCCTGCAACTACCTTAGAAATTGACTTTGGCTGCCCAAATGCAACCACCACTCACCGTCGCAGTTGAATCCATGTTTCAAATGGCAGAAGGAGCCTGCTTAAATAGTTTTAGATAGGTGCAGTTTTATGAGCCAGGTATTCTTGAGCTTCTGGGGATTGAAGTATTCGTGACAGGGCTTTATGCCCATACACTCTTGCCCTTATGGTTACCTGCCTGCCTGATCTGGTCAAACTTGAAAAGGCAGAAAGCTCGCTCGTTCCCAGGCATCCATCAATCCCTGTTCCAATTTTCAGATTTGGATGGTAATGCGCAGCTACATCGTGAGTTCTTCCACCAGCCTCAACTACTATGGTTAAACTTGCATAGATTCCTGTATTCCTTGTAGGTTCTGCAGTAGGACCTGTCAGGCTGATATAAGCATCTCCGGTTTCCAAAACCCTGCCAGTCTCGATAGAATGAATCTTAATCTTTTGTTGAGGGCCAATAAACAGGTCTTGCACAATTTCCGTGAGTTTCATTTATTAGCACGTTGTCTACGAACAGCTTCAGCAATCGCCTCAGAATCCAGCCCATACTTCTCAAAAAGAACCTTTTGAGAGTCTGATTCCGCAAACCTATCCTTAACCCCCACCATTTCAAATGACACATCCAGTCTTTCCTCTGCTACTACTTCAGCAACAGCGCTTCCCAGTGCCGGTTTCTGCTGCTGAAATTATCGTTTCCTTGTCTATAGGTTTAATGGTTGACATGTTTATAACTCTCACATTAATCCCATCCTTCATCAACAGTTCAGCAGCAGCCATAGACTCCTGCACCATTATGCCAGAAGCGATTATTGCAGCATCATTCCCTTCAACAACTGTTGATGCCTTTCCAATTTTGAACTGATAATTGTCATCATATATCGTCTTTACGTTTCCTCTTCCAAGCCTGACATAGGCCGGCCCTTTGGCCTTGGCAACTTCCAGTATGGCCTTTTCAGCTTCGACGGCATCAGCAGGGCATAACACAATGAAATTCTGAGCAGATCTCATGTACGCAACCTCCCCTATGGCTTGTTCGGTTGGCCCATCCTCTCCGATAGCCACCCCTGCGTGTGTCCCGATTATCTTTACATTGCTGTTCGAGTAAGCTACGGACACGAAAATCTGGTCCATCCCCCTTCCAAGAAGGAAGGCAATGAAGCTCGTTGCGAATGCTGTCTTCCCGCACTTTGCCATGCCTGCGGCGGTGCAAATCATATCGCCCTCGCTAATCCCCATGTTAAAGAATCTCTCAGGGTATTTTTCCTGGAATTTGTTTGTCCTTGTTGAATCAGAAACTCCAGCATCAAGGACAACAACATTTGGATCACTAGCTCCAAGCTTAACGAGGGCGTTACCGTAGCCATCCCTTGTCGCAGCCTCTTTTGCAGCAGATGGCAAGCTCATTTTTGCACCTCTAATTCAGAAACGGCTTTTTTTAATTGCTCTTCATTCGGGGCTTTACCATGCCAGCCAGGCTGGTTTTCCATAAAAGAAACTCCTTTCCCTTTAATGGTGTCTGCGACAATGCATATAGGTTTCCCTTTTGTTTTCTTAGCAGTATCGATTGTGTCGATTACCTTGCCAATATCATGCCCGTCTATCCGATAAACTTGCCATCCGAAAGCCTCAAACTTCTTGTCAACCGGCTCAACCCCTTTCATGTTGGCAGTCACGTTATCCTGTGCAACTTTATTGTTGTCAATGATTGCAATTAAGTTGTCAGACTTGTAATGCGCTGCTGACATTGCGCATTCCCAAACTTGGCCTTCGTTAAGCTCGCCATCGCCAAGCAGGACATAAACGTAGTGATTTTTCTTGTCCAGCTTTCCTGCAAGGGCTATTCCATGCCCAACTGAAAGCCCTTGGCCAAGTGAGCCGGTTGCTATTTCAACGCCAGGCAGTTTTGGATTTGGGTGCCCGGTCAGTCGTCCAAGCCTCCTATATGTTTTCAATTCCTCTTTTGGAAAGTAGCCAACATCTGCAAATACTGAGTAAAGGAGCGGGGTACAATGGCCTTTGCTTAGTATAAATCTGTCCCTCTCAGGCCAATCCGGCTTCTTTGGGTCATATTTCAGTTCATGGTAAAACAGGACAGTTAAAATGTCCGCGGCCGAAAGTGAACCGCCAGGATGGCCTGAGCCTGCCTGGAAAACCAGTTTTAGCGAATCAATGCGCAGCGGTCTTGCCTT
>CAYUOQ010000093.1:0-1930 GCA_964446445.1 uncultured Methanosarcinales archaeon | reverse complement strand
CTGTTTTGCCTTTTCCTTTAACCTTGAGATTGTTGCAGCGTCAGCCACAGAAACACCTTTACAGCTGCGGCTCCAGCCTATTTTATATTCTTTTTGTTTTCTAACTTGAAATTAGTTCTTTTGCCAGTTCAATGCCTTTTTTCCTGCTGCTAGGATATGCTGCAAGCTTTATCTTTAGGTGGTAACAGTTCCCGCCATCTGTCAATAATGCTTCACCATTGATCATTATGCTTTTTTCGAGCCTTATGTAAAGGTTTGCCTGGTCATCAACACGTGTTTCAAGTTGGTCCAACAACATCTGCTTCTGCTGGGCATTTATTTTTTCAAACAGGTTTTTCAGAAATATGCTTACTTGCGTTTCCTTTGTAAGCGTGACTTCAAAAATTAAAATCTTCCTGTCATTGAATCCCAGCGCAACCTGCCTTTGTAATGAAATCTTTCCCTCTTCAAGATTGAAAGGTAGCAGTTGTTTAAGGCCATTCAGAATTTCTTCCTGACTCTCTTCCTGGCTGCAGAAAACCCTCACATTTGCAGAATGTGCAAGCTTCATTAAATCTGATCTTTGGCGAGAGCTTTATATACTTTGCCGCTTGTGATGTTCTGATGAAGCATTCACTTCAAGTCTTTACAACTTTAATATGCATGTTCCTGGCAGCCCAAATAATCGGCTTGTTTATCATCGGAAAAAATGTTGACGTCACAGCCTCAAAACAGGCATCGGAAGAGGCCGGCACAAAAATCACAGTTTATCAGAACCTGCCCCTAGGCCTTGACCGCCCAGAAATTTCTCCTGGAAGCTCATACATTTTCATAGGCGTTGCTGTGCTAATTGGGACCCTTCTCATGCTTGGCTTAATCCGTTTTCACGTTGTTTCCTTGTGGAAAATCTGGCTTTTTGGCGCTATAGTCCTTTGCCTAACCGTTGCGCTTTCTTCATTCATTCCAAGCAAGGCTGCCGCAGCAGTTGCCGTTGCTGCCGCTTTTTTTAAGGTCATAAAACCAAACTTGCTTGTTCACAACTTGACTGAAGTCTTCCTCTATGGAGGCCTTGCTGTTGTTTTTGTTCCTGTAATGAACGTAAAATCTGCAGCCATCCTGCTTATTCTGCTGGCGCTTTACGATGTTTTTGCAGTCTTCCTTAGCAAGCACATGGTGACCTTAGCCAAGTTTCAGGCAAGCAACCAGATTTTTGCAGGCTTTTTTGTGCCCAAAAAGCTGTCTGGCAAAATGGTGGTTTCTGAAATGAAGACTTCCCAGCCAGCGACAAAAGGTTCAACAGCCGGATACTCAGACTCTGGAGAATATGCAGTTGTTGGAGGAGGGGATATTGGATTTCCTTTGTTCTTTGCAGGAGCTGCAATGGCTGTGTTCGGGCCAAAAGCTTTCATCATTCCATTCTTCGCAACTTTTGCTTTGGCCTTTTTGATGGTAATCGGCAAGAAGGACAAGTTTTACCCGGCAATGCCTTTTGTTGCTGCCGGATGCTTTATCGGGTACGCAACCCTCCTGTGGCTATAAATTCATCTCTTTGAAGTGATAAAAAATAAAAAAGCAAAGATTTATTAACGGCTTGATTTCCCAACAGCCCATGGTATCGGACATTGATATTATCGAAAAACTAAGTCGAGAGTGCGCAGTTGTCCGCAAAAGGTTCGAACTTTCAAGGCAGACACAATGGGGCTGGAGCGCCTATGCCAGGAGGGCACTGGTCATAGTTGCAGACAGGGCAAGAACCGCAGCATATGATCAAACCCCGGAAAATATTGATAAGGCCCTGGCAGCGCGCGATTCTGCGCTTGGGGTTTTCGACGCTCTCGATAGCTTTGTTTCAGGAGTCGGGAATAAGGCCGACATTGAAAGCGCTGTATGGCCATTGGAAGATAGCTACCTTAGAGATTTCCCCCAAAGCCGATTAGCACACGAAATTAGG
>CAYUOQ010000092.1:0-4718 GCA_964446445.1 uncultured Methanosarcinales archaeon | reverse complement strand
CTGCTTTTCCTGTATTTTTCAGAAAATGCGATTCCGGCAGCCACTGGCACCATGCCTCCGGTTACCCCGTTTGCTATGAACGAATGCTTGGGCGAGCTTATATGCTGTGAACCGGCCTTGCCTGAGTTATACCCCTCTTTTTTTCCAAGCATTTCTGCCAGCAGCAGTCTTAGGTCAAGGCCCTTGGCAATTGCGTGACCATGGCCCCGGTGTGTGCTGGTGACAGAGTCAGAGTCCGTGAGGTATTGGGATATTATCACTGGGATGAATTCCTGGCCTATGCAGAAGTGTGCGGTTCCTTTTACCAGTCCCTGCTTGAACAGGAAGTCCAGTTTTCGCTCAAATTCCCTGATCAGGACTATCTTCTTGAAAATCTGGAGGAAATCCATGGATTTGAAAAGTAAGCGTAACTTATTTAAATTTATTGCATCCCTCACCCGAGGAATGAAAAAGATCAGTTGTGGAAAGTGTTTTGCAAGCCTTGAAAGCCTTAAGGCAGAGGGCATATGTGATTTTCTGGTCAAGGCGGTGAAGGAGGATGGGCAGGAATTCTTTTTATGCCCAACCTGTTTTAGCGGCTGGTAAAAATGGACAGGAATGAGCTTGCGCGCTTTTTTGCCGCTTTTTGGGGCATCGATGTGTCTGGTGTTAGCGATTCGCTTCGCATTGACAGCACGAACCTGCCCAATTTCAGCTCAATAAGATTTTATCAGTTTATAGCTGCTGTAGAATCTAATCTGGATGCTAAAGTGGCCAACCTTAACAGGATAATAACTTTTCGGGATTTGCTTGAAAATTCAAGGCCTTGAAAAGCTTTTTTAAGGAGCGCCAATTCATTGCTTCTGTGGTTTCCTCTGTTGGGGTGGACGTTGAAGAGGTTGATAAGTTCAAGTCCGGGGGCAGTAATTTTCTGAGCCTGCTCTTTACGAAAAGGGAAAAAGTGTATTGCATGGCAAGGAAGGAGCCATTCATTCATTTTGCCGGGAAGTTTTGCGCAAAGGAGGCTGTTATAAAGGCCATTGGCAGGGCTGTTCCAATCAGGGAAATTGAGATATTGAATTCAAGTTCAGGGAAGGTTTCTGTTTTTTTAAAAGGGAAAAGGCAGGAGAACATACTTTGCAGCATATCACACACTGATAAAATAGCAGTTGCTTTTGTTGTGATTGAGAACTTATTCCAATAGCATTTTAAGCTTGTTTAGGAAAGAAAGCGCGTATTTTCCGTCGCAGACTCTATGGTCGAATGCCAATGTGAGGTTTATCTTTGGGTCATAGACTAGCTTCCCTTCCTGGAGCGAGCATGAGTCGTGCTTGTCGCTTATTGCCAATATTGCTGATTGGGACGAGTTTATGACTGGCATGAATGTGAAGGCGCCATGTGCCGAGAGGTCTGTGATTGTGAATGTGCCTTCTGCAAGGTCATCCGGCTGTATGGTGTTCCTTACCGCCTTCATTGCAAGTTCTGTATACCTTTCAGAAAATTTGCTTGCGCTCAATCCATCTGCTTCTTTAATCACTGGCACAAGCAAATCCTGCCCCGGGCTCATTGCAATGCCAATGTTGATGTTTTTGTATATCCTTATGCCTTTTTCAGTATAGTATGCGTTAAGCTCAGGGAATTCCCTGAGCAGCTGGGCTGCGATATGTGGGATGAACTGGCTGAGGGAAAGGCGTATGTTTTCTTTTTCTGCCGTTTGTTCTCCCCGCTTTTCAGCTTTGGTTGCTGAGATTTGTATGGTTACAGAAGAGTAGATGTTTTCCCTGCTTTTTGACAGGTGTTCTATTTCTGCCTTTTTTCGGAAGCTTGTTTCCCTCAATTCTGTTTTGTCTAGTTGGTTTATGTCCTCTTCCCGTATTACCCTTGTCGTGCCTGCAAATTCGGCATCAATGTCTATTCCTTTTTCCTTTGCAATCTTTCTCGCCCCGGGAACGGCCTTTACCCTTGAAGCGGTAGATGCTTCATGCGTCGCGCTTTCTGCTTCAGGCTTAACGGCCTTTTTCCTTTCAGGCACTGGCTCTCCGGGCATTCCTATATAGCCAATGACCTCCAGCACATCCACTTCGTCTTTTTCTTTGCAAAAAAGTTTTAGGATTGTTCCGTCCGCGTCAGCTTCAACATCAAAAGTTGCCTTGTCAGTAACCATCTCCATGAGTATGTCTCCTTTTTTCACCGCATCCCCTTCCTTCACGAGAATTCTGCCTATTTGGGCCTTGTCTATGTTTGCCCCCATTTTTGGTATGAAAATTTCTGTCGCCATTTTTTTAGGATTATCTTTCAGCAAGCGCCAGGGCAGCGGCTTCAATCGTTTCCTGGCTTGGAAGTGAAGGTAATTCGAGTTCTTCACAGCAGGAAATCGGGACTGCAACCGACGTGACGCGCTCTACTGGCGCTTGAAGGGAGTAGAAGCATTCCTTGTTTATTCTTGTGATAATCTCAGCCGCAACTCCGCAAGTGGGGAAGCCCTCCTCTACAATCATTGCCTTTCCAATTCGCTCGACTGATGATTTTATGGTTTCAATATCCAGGGGGCTGATTGTCCTCAAGTCAATCACTTCAGAGCTTACTCCTTCAGATTCAAGCTTTTCAGCAACCATCAGGCAATCATTGACGCTTTTGCTGAAGCTTATCATTGCTATGTCTTTTCCTTTCCTGACTACGCTTGCCTTTCCAAGCGGAATGCTTTCCGGGCCATGGTCAGTTTCTTCTTTCATGCTGTAAAGCAGCTTGTGCTCGACAAATATCACTGGGTTATTGTCTTTTATTGATTCATTCAGGAGGCCGGGAACATCCTTTGGGCAGGAGGGTGCGACGATTTTTATTCCCGGTATGTTCATTAAAGGCGCTATCAGTGTTTTGGAATGTGTTGCGCCATATCCTCTTCCTCCTCCGGCTGCGACCCTCACCACGAGAGGCACGGATTTTTTCCCTTCTGTGAGGTAGCTGAATATGCTGGCATGGTTGTAAAGCTGGTCATAGGCCAGGGTCATGAAATCCATGAACATTATTTCAACTATTGGCCTCAGACCATTGAGGGCTGCCCCAACTGCCATTCCCGTTATTGCCCCTTCTGACATTGGCGAATCTATTACCCGTCCAGGCCCGTACTTTTTCAGGAGGTCCTTTGTGACTCCGAAGCACCCCCCGTATTCCCCAATATCTTCTCCAAGCAGGAAGATGTTTTTATCCTTTTCCATTGCGTGGTCTAGGGTTTCATTTAGCGCCTGGACATAAGACTTTATCATTTGGATCAGTAATTTTGCCCCCGTCTGGAAGACCCTCGGGCCCTTTATTTAAATTTATTCACAAAGTTATTTTTCCAGTTTTCTGCTAAGATTTATATATCTTTATTTTCAGCCTTCTGTTCATGAATGCCCTTGTCACCGGCGGGGCCGGTTTTATTGGTTCAAACCTTGTTGATGCCCTCCTTCGGAAGAGTTTTGAAGTTTCTGTTTTTGACGACTTCTCAACAGGCAGGAAAGAGAATTTGTCTGGCAAAAATGTCAGAATTGTAAATGGGGATGTTCGGGATTATCAAAGGCTTAAGAAGGCAGCAAAGGGTTGCGATGTGGTCTTTCATATGGCTGCCCAGGTTGGAAATGTGCTTTCCATTCAGGAGCCTAAGGAGAATATCGAAATAAATTCTATTGGCACCCTTAACATCCTTGGGGCGTGCAGGGAGCTTGGCATTGGAAGGATGGTTTATTCATCTTCCTGCGCAATCTTTGGGGAAACAAGGCACAGTCCGATTGATGAGGAGCATCCTCTGCAGCCTGTTAGCCCATATGGTGTTGGCAAGCTTTGCGGTGAGCAGCTTTGCCTCACCCTTGGCCCAGTTTATGGCGTCAAGACAGCCTGCCTGAGGTATTTCAATGTTTACGGCAGGAATCAGCGCTTTAACCCTTACGGAAATGTTTTGCCAATCTTTGCAGAAAGGATAAACAGGGGTGAGGCTTTGACTGTTTATGGCGATGGCAAGCAGACCAGAGACTTTGTTGATGTGAGGGATGTTGTTGCAGCCAACATTCTTGCATTTGAAAAGGAAGCTTCCGGGGCTTTCAATATTGCCACAGGAGTTGCCACGAGTGTTAACAAGCTTGTCCAGCTATCACTTAGGGCGTCAGGGAGCGAGGTTGAAGTTATTCACGCTCAAGCAAGGGTTGGCGAAGTCAGGGATAGCGTTGCAAGCATTGCGAAAGCTAAAAAAATCCTTGGCTACCTCCCCAAAATTGGGCTCGGGCAGGGCGTTGCTGATTATTTTGAATGGTTTAATGGGGTAAGGTGACTTGCTGAAATCTTTGAAAGTTTTGTTTAGGCACGCGCTCGATGTTGTTGGCCACAGCATGGGAAAAGCTGCTGGCAGGCCTGTTTACAGTACAAAAACAACTGATGCTTACAATCAGGAGAATATAGTTATTGGGAAAAATGTTCAGCTTGCAGGATACTTGAATCCGGGCAAGGAAGGGAGGATAATTATCGGGGATAATGTTGCCATTGGGCATTTTACCAGTATTGTTGCCGAGCAGTTTTCTGGCATTGGAATCAGTCAGGATGATGTCAGGAGTCTTCCGAAAAAATATCGCGAGATAATCATAGGCGCCGGCGCCTGGATAGGCAACAACTGCGTCATCATGGCTAGTGTAGGCAAGGGGGCTGCTATTGGAGCTGGCTCTGTTGTTGTGAGGGATGTGCCTGATTACGTGGTTGCCATAGGGAACCCT
>CAYUOQ010000091.1:0-4859 GCA_964446445.1 uncultured Methanosarcinales archaeon | reverse complement strand
CCGAACAGCGCGACCTTTTCCAAGATGCCTTGCTTTCCAAGCTTGGAGTGCAGCACATCAGTCATCAACTTATCACTTGAATGGCCAAATGCAATATCGCTGCCCTCAACCAATAGCCTGCCCTTGGCTGAATAAAAGTCAATAAGTGCAAGCGCATCATTGCCATCAAGGCTGGTAATGCCAGTCCCGGCATTCCATATCACTGCATCGAAATTCTCCAGGTAGCTTGCAGGCGGGGATGCAGAGCGCGAACGGTTCAACGTGGCGGTGCAAACGCCAGCCTGCTCACGCTCAAAGACAGACTTTTCCTCAAAAGACTTTATGACAAGGACATGCTTGCCGTCACAGGCTGAAACAGTGAATGGCAGCTTGCCAGTTCTTGCGCAATTGCCGAATGCATCACACGCCTCGACCTCTGCCTCAAAATTGCCCTCAGGAAGCTTGTCAAAGATTGTGATTGAAATTTCCTTTTCACTGCCAGTATCCGAGATGATGGCATACTTGTTCTCAGCACTTACCAAGCCTGACACAGCATCAGTAAGTGAAAGCCTGACGTCCGAAACCTGGCTCTGCTCCTTCACCTTAAGGCTTAAAGCCACTGGCTCAAGGGAGACATACGAGTCCTTGCCTGAAAAGCCCTCAATCTCCGGGCCAAGGTCATCAACAACCGCAAGCGCAGTAACGTTTATCAAGCTGCCAGCGCCGTAATCAGTCATTATCGTGAGATTGTAATTGCCTGGCGGGACCTCAAGCTTGCTGTCCAGCTTAATGGCTGCAGTTGACATTCCTGAAACCGTAACTGACTCAGGTCTCATCTCCTGCAACACTGCACCGTCCTTAGTGACCTGCACAAGCATCGAGACTGTTGCCTCACCTGGCTGAGAATATTCAAAAGTTATCTCACCGGTAAGGTTGTGACTGAGGCTTGCCGTTCCCGGAATGCCAATGCCAATGACATTACCAAAGTCGCCAAGAAGCGAAATTACCTTGAAGCTGGACGAGAAGGTTGCAATGTTGGTCAATGCAGTGCCGTCACCACCCGTTTCACTGCCTGAGCCTGAGGTGCCGCCGTAATCTATGGACACGTCCACAAGGTAATTGCCAAGCTTTGACGTTTCAGAAAAGTCATAAGTGAACTCATTCGTCCCCGAACTGGCAAACTCTATGCTGACCTTTGTCCCATCAGGCTTCGTGACAATGCCAGACACCCTGTTAACTTGGATGTCATTGAAAACCGTCACCTTAACCTGCTGGGTCGTGCTGGAAATTACCTGGTCAGTGAGCCCTATCTTGACTTCTATGTCATCACGGTACGAAAGAATCCTTGCCAGGTTAACCAAGCCGTAGCCATAGCTCGTGTCCTTGCCAGGCTCGCCCAGGTCAAGGCTGGTCTTTTCAAGGACGCGCCGCACATCAGACTGCCTGAGGTCAGGGTTCTTTTCAAGCAAAAGCCCAACAGTGCCTGAAACGTGGGGTGCAGCCATACTGGTTCCACTCCTTGTCGCGTATCCGTTGCCTGGCGCTGCAGACTTAATGTCATAGCCTGGAGCGACAAAGTCAGGCTTTATACCAACGTTCGGCACAAAGCCCCCACTCGAGAAGCACGCAACATTCTTGTAATTGTCAACTGCGCCAACTGTAATGACATTCGGGGAATTTCCCGGCCAGGTAACACCCCTGAACGAGCCGCAGGTTGAGCTGGGGCAGCCGCTCCCGCAGTTCCCGCTAGAGACAATGACAATAGCACCCTTGTCAACTGCAGCCTTTATCTCATCATCAAGCGCGGTGTCCATGTCGCCATTCCCGCCAAGGCTCATGCTAATGACCATTGCACCATCATTCGTGTCCGGATTGTCATCGGGGTCCAGGGACCACCTGATTGCGTCAATAATATAGTCAACCCTGCCGCTGCACGTGCCGCTTGAATCCATAGTGAGAACTTTTGCATTCATAAGCTGAGCATTTGGCGCAACGCCATCATACGTGCCTCCATTGTCCTTGGAGCCGGCGATAATGCCAGCGACGTGCGTGCCGTGGCCGCAAAGGTCGTCAGTATTGCCTGTCCTGGTGAAGTCCTTCTCGGCAACAACCCTTCCTGAAAGCATTGAGTGAGTCTTGTCAATGCCCGTGTCAAGGACGGCTATCCTGACGCCACTTCCCTTGTAGCCCGCATCCCAGAATGATTTTGCATTAATCACTGGAACGCTGGCATCAAGTGTTGGGTAGGCAATGCCCCTTGAGGAAATGTCAATGACATCATTCTCGGCAGCCAGGCTGGCAACCGTGTCCGCATCGGCCCTCACTGCGATATAAGTTGAACCGCCATCAACGGAGCTGACACGGTTCAGGACTTCACCACCTGACTTCTTCACGCGTTTTTCGACGTTACCAGTTCCCTTTACCAGAATCTCTATTTTCTTCTTGTCAGCGGCGGCTTCTGCATCTGTTTCAGTTGCGGAGGCGTAATACGCTGCCCTCATCTGTTCCTTCACTGAAGGCTCAATCTTCTCGTCAACACTAGCTGGGAGGGAGTCCAAGGCGCTGAACTGGCCAAGCAGGATGTTATGCTGATTGCCACCATGCAAGCCTGTATTGAAGAAAGATATTGCAAGCAAAACTACCAAGACTGCAGCAAACCCAACTGCTACGCTTCTTGCAATCCTTAACTTCCTTACAGCCATTCAGTTCACTCCTTAAACATCCTGATACAAACATCCCTCAGATCAGTACCCTGAATTTTCTGACATAATGGCTTGTTTTCAGGATTCTCAGTGTCTATGACGTTAAACAGGCAAGCGTCCAACGTCTCACTGTCATCCATCAACTCACAGATCCTGTAATCAGTCTTGTTTATCGCTGCCTGCATCAGGCACACGGTCTTCTTGCTCACATCGTAGCCGTTGCGCTCGAAAGTCCCGGAAAGCTTCAGGCAGGCATCGCTTCCGCCCTTGAGTGCCACATCACTGACCTTTGCAAGCTCAACGTCGCCCCTGCAGCTGTCCTTGGCATAATCGCTTATGTCAAACTCGTCAGCATCCTGGCAGGCAGTAATCCTGTTGCAAATACCTGCATCCATTTTATGGACTGCAACGCCAGCAATGCAAGCGCTGGTCCAAATGCAGGTTGGCATCTCATTCGGGATTTTCAGGCACATCCCAACATCGTCATTGGCAGCGGCAGTCTCCATATACAGCTGGATTTCATCCACGGTTGCGTTTGGGCTGAAAGGCAATCTATCCAGGGCGCTAGTGTTGCCTGATGAGCAGCCTGCAATAATCAGGGCTGAAATGACTAAAACAACAAACATCAGTTCAGTTTTCATTTCATTTCACCTTTCCAGCAATTTCTCCCTGTAACCATAAAGTTCCTGAAATAAAATCACCCCTACTGAAAGTGCCTTTAGCAAAATTTGATAGGCAATATATCCAAAGTTCCAAAGTACCCCTGGGGCATCTTCTTCTCTAACCCTTCCCATTAAGGTCACTTTTCTTACATTTCCAATCGCACAATGTTCATCAGACACTTAAATCACCTTCCCGATAATGTGCGCATCAAGGCGGCCAACAAGAGAGAGATAATCGCCCACTTTTAAGCCTAAATCCTTGACCACATCAGCCCATATGTGAACCCCACAATCCAAAATTGCTCTGACATAATCAGATTGCATTTCTAAACTTGGATGATCTGAAATTTCAACAATTTCTCCGATCACGGAATAATCTATGTTACCTTTTTGGTGAATTGCTTTGGGCTGACGAACTGCTTTATGAACTTCGCCAACATAAGGCAACAGTGTTAATCTTACATGCACAAGGTCATTCGTTCTATAAGAACCTGAATGTAAGTTGTATGGATCTTCACCATGTACAAAACATTCAAGTGCCAACAAGTTTGAGCCGGATTTTATTTCTAATCTCAATCTCCCTTCATCAGGGGTTGAATTTAAGTGCGAAGTTGGAGTTTCAAAATTTTTTATTTTCCCTGTCATTACATATTTTTCAATCGCCATTTCTTTCACCTCACTCAAGTTACTGGAAATGCTGTAGTAATACTGCCAACATTCCCGTCTTTCACTCTATATACAACACGAATTAGTTTTTTATTTCCATTATAATCAACAATTTTTTCGAGGACTTCCTTTGCAGCATCGTTTGATCTCCCAACAGTATTTGGGCCTTCTAATACGTCTTGGATTATTTTTTGAATTTCTGCCGGATCATCAGTACCCATAATCTCTTTCCACTTGTGGCTTGGGTCTTTTAGAACGTGATCCAACCCAAATTGTGAACTGTCTTTTCCAACTTTCAAAACAAGGACATCATCAATATTGTCTGATCCTGAAATTGTCTTCTTACCTGGTGCATAGAAAAGTTTCACCAAACCATCCGGATCGCTACCAAACGGATTCTTTCCAACTCCCTTAATATACTGCGCCAGCTTCTCTGGAGCCACTTTCTCAACGTCAATGACACCAACCTTTATCCCATCAGCAGTCCACCCAAGCACATCGTCACTAAACTTGCCCATGGCCTTCAGGCTATTAAGCGCCTTTTCCAATGCTTCTGGAGAGCAGACTGTCGCAGAAACGGTCAATCCGCCAATGCAGTTCTTCAGTGCAGGGTATAGGTCATCAAGGGAATTGAATTTCTCCTTTAGCTTGCCAGCAGCCTTTGCTATGCTCTCAAAGTCATCAGTGCTTCTGGCAACTTTGGACAATGTACCCGCATCAACCTTATTGAACAGCAGTTCAGCGCCATTGACAATGTGCTTGTTACCCAAGAACTTCACAGCCATGTCCGGAGAGAAGTCGTCGATAAAGCTTTCAGGCATCGCCTTCAATATCTTGTTGAGGTCGTCAA
>CAYUOQ010000090.1:0-4890 GCA_964446445.1 uncultured Methanosarcinales archaeon | reverse complement strand
TCTATCTTCCATTATTGTAATTATGTTTCCTTTGCGTGCGTAGACGTTTGCTGTTACTGTTTCACCCGGACTAACAGAATTGGGGGAAAAAATCACGTTGGCCTTTTCATTTGAGCTATCGGCAGGGCATGAGCCATCTGAAGCGCAAAGGGATCCATCTTTGCATACGCATTGCTGAACTTCTGCAATTTGCTGAACTTCTATTTTGCATGTGCCATCTTGTTGTGGAGTGTCCCCCACAGGACAGCCGCAGGTTGAGCTTTCGCTTTTCAAAACGCCCTTGTCGCAGAAGTAAGGTTTCAACCTGGAGCACTGCCCGTTTGGCGTGTTGTCCATGCAAATCTCATCAGCCTTTATCGGCTTGAAAACGTTCGTAGAATCCTTAGTTTCAACATAACTGAAATAGCCTAGCCTTCCAGTTTGGAATGATGAATCTTTGGCGTAAAGATCCCAATCAACTGGCTCTCCCTCACCAACCTCCCAATACTTGCCAAAAAGCTCGTTTCCCTCTGCTCTTAACCTTAGCATTATGGCTTTATTTAACCCAGCCCTGTATGATGAGCTACTAAGAGTGATAGCTTGTCCATTCCCATTAGCAATCAAGTTTTTTATTAGCCATATAGTTCCATCGATATAGGTCATTAAGCAGTATCCACCTTCGCTTGACAGCCTACCGCATATGCCTTTTTCATTTCCGTCAACTGTTACCTCTGCCCTTATATCGAAATCACGCATAGTTGCCATATTCTCAATTGAAATCATTGAAATTCTGTCAGCATTGTTTTCAATAATTGCCGGATAGTTAGTGCAGTCCCAGCCTGGCCCAATGGTTTTCAGCCCATTCTTTTTGCAAGACAATTCGGCGACACAAGCCGCAGCTGGTTCTGTCGCTGATAAGTATTTTTTGCAGTCTGCTCCTTGCAGCTGAACTAAATCATTATCTCTGTGATCAACAACTCCATCCTTATCGACATCCGCGACTGCGTCATATCCTTCATTCAAACAACTTATTTCTTTGCTTTTCAAAAGTATGCTTACAATCTTAAGACTCAAATCCTTGCATTCAGCTGTTAGGCTTGGCATTTCAAGGTTAAAAAATGCATCGGATTGAGTGGTTAATTGAGGTTTAAGATTTACAAATCCTATTTTGCCTGGCAGATAATAGAAATTGACATACTCAGTCCAAGAGGGTGGCTCAGGAGTTCCTTTTTGCCATGCTTTACCAAAAAACGAAGCTCCTTTACCCCTTAAACGCAGAGTAACTTCGCTGTTTAGAGGGAACTTCTCATTAAGCGTTCTAGAATACCATACGCTATCTGTTTTGTAAACAAATGTGGGAATGTTGTTTACACCACTACCCAATACCAAACAATAAAAGTTCCCTTTGTCATTTATCCCACCACACACACCTTTTTCACTTCCATCCATATGCACGGTTGCAGTGATGTCGAAATCATTTTTAATACCGAAATTTTCATCAGTAATTACAGAAATTTCCTGATTTTGATTCAAGCTATTTACAATAATGGGAAAGTCTTGGCAATTCCAGCCTTCGCCTATAGGCTTAAGCCCTTTTTTAATACACGTTTCTTCAGCTTCAGTTGATACCATATTTTTGTCTTCAGTAACAGCGTTAGATATCTCGTGCAGCACTGCAGTGTTAACTTTCATGCCCAAAGTTAGATCAAACGAGAATTCGTTGTTTGTCTCGTCAAGCTCTTCAACTTCGTTTTTACCGTCAATCGTTGCGATGGCACTTTTATATTGTTCAGGTTGAATGATAACGTCAACAGTTGTTGATTCTCCTGCTTCAAGTCTTGGCACGCTTATACCTAACACGCTTTCATGAATATCTTTGAGTCTAACATCAACCAGATTTCCCCCGCTATCGGATGTCCCTATATTGCTTACTTTAAGTTTTATGACATATCTCTCCACTTTAGCATTGGTTATTACGAGGTCTGGAAGTTTTCTGACCTTTTCGCCTTCAGTCACTTCTGGTTTCGCTTGCTCAGCCTCTTTTTGCAAAGGCTTGCCGGGTTGGAAATTATTGACTTGCTCTACACCGATAACGAGAAGATCAAACTCAAACTGGTTATTATCTTCGTTTTTTTCCTTAATCTGGTCCTTTTTATAGTCAGCCCATACGGTTAACTTTGTCATCGTTTTTATGTTGAAATACGGGTCCAGTCTTTGCTCAAAATTAAAAGTCTCGCCCGGTTTCAAAATGCGGCTGTTGAAATCGCTCCTGATAAAGTCCCCTGTGAATCCGACCCATCCCAGTTCAGCTTCAGCATCTCCAATGTTGCTTACATAAACTTCGGCAATTACCTGATCGTTCTCAATGTTTTTGGTTACCTTGACTTTTGATATTACAAAGTCTGGCAGCAGCTGCGCCTCTTTCTGAACTTCAGTTCCTTTGACGCATGCTCCGTCTTTGCAGCCGCTGGGGCAATTATACGTTTCTCCGTATAACATGTTATCCTTACAGTAAACTTCCTCTAACTCTTTGCTTATGCTTGAATCAGTGCAACAATCGAATATGATATCTGACGGTAAACTGCTGCTATACTTATTGAAGCACTTATCTGAATTAACTCCTCTTTCAAAGTTGTCACCTGTTCCACCTGCCCATTGCCCAACCCCCTTGCCTTTAGTATAGTAATCTTTTCCGTTGTCAGAGTCTGTGCAGAGCGGCTGTATTTCTTTTTGAGTTTCGGCAACCTGCTGTTCTGAAGTTTTTGGCATTATTCCCGGTTTGGCAACTTGAGAACAATCATAATTGAAGCTTGACGTTAATCTGTTATTGGCCTCGTTTGATTCTGGAACACTTCCAGGCATCATTCCAGGATCAACTGTCAACACAAACGCGTTAGTGCCGCAGCCAGAACTTCCAAGCTTAACCTTTTGCGTTACTGCCTGGTCCTTCTGCAATCCTGAAACCTGAACCACCTCGCCAGCCTTTCCATTAAAGCTCGAAATAATCGTAAAATAACTAGACCCGGCAGCCACGCTCTTAACATCAACAACCACGCTCGCCAAACCAGAAGCGTCAACTTCATGCTTCACAAAACTGATTATAAGGTCAGGCAAAACAGGCGTTACTGGCTCTGTTGTTTTGCATGCTCCACAGTCTCTCGCACAAGTTGAGCAGTCCTCACCTTTGTCTTTCTCGCATATCGCGTTTGGGCATGTTGCTGTTCTGGTTGTGGCACTTTCACACTTTCCAGTCTGCAGGTTGCACTGCCCGCTGCAGCAGGAATTGCTGTTGCTGCAGCTCACTCCATCTGAACTGCCGCTTCCTTTACTAGCCAAACTATCATCACAGTCAGTTCCACCATAGCACTGCTTTCCAACAACTCCATCCTTGTCATTATCACATCCTGCTTTAACTTGGCATGCGCCGTATCCTTTGCAAGTTGAAAGGCATGGCTTTTCATAGCCTGCCCCGCATCCTGCCACAGAAGGCTGGCCTTCACACGCCTCATCAGCTTCTACAACTCCATTTCCACATACTGAAGCTTTCTCTGTGCATTCTGGAGTGTCAAGAGGATAACAAAAATCTCTTTCACAGTATCCGCAACTTCCGCAGTTTTGCCCTCCGGAACAGCTGCTCCAATCATTCCAAACGCATGAAGACGAGCAGGTTCTTGTTTGCAACCCTCCACAGTTAGAGCCGCTGTAAGAACACTTCTTCTGCTCAACATTCTTGTCACACTTCTCATCGCCTTCTACAACTCCATTGCCACAAGTTACTGGCGTAACAGCTGCTCCGCACTTTCCTGAAGTGCAGAAGCCGCTCACGCAATCATTAGCTCCAAGACACGAAACGCCATCCGGAGCCTTGCATAGCGCGTTCGGGCAGGACGAATAACACTTTCCTCCACAGCCTCCATAACTGCACTGAACATACCCTGAACAACCGCTTTAGCCAGAAACAGGAGCAGATCCGTAAGCAGCGCAACTTATTGGAATGCCACACTTTCCAGGCACTTTATCAGTTGAAGGGCAAACGCCCCCACAGCCATCACCCTGCCCGCACTGCTCCCCAACACAACTGGGCACACATTGTACACAGTTACCGCTGCCATCACACTTTTCACTGCTTGAACACTTGAGGCTTAGCGGCGTATTAGTCTTACAATATTGAGCTCCCCATTTTCCGCCATTACACGGTGTTGAAAGATGCCCCGCATTACAGTTTAATGTTGTACACGATGTTGATGTTTCAGAATCAGCAGAACACTCTACCGCTGGCTGAACGCAATTGCCATTGCCATCACACTGCTGCGAACCAGAACAAGCACTCGTAACAGGAAAATCATACCTGCACTGCTCAACACCCCACTCACCACCAACACAAGGCCTAACACGATGACCTGCATAACACTGGCCTGTAACACATGAACCACCAACAGAATCAGAAAAACAAGCAGGAGCAGCCTCAGTGCAAACCCCACCACTACAGCCCGAAGAACAAGAACTGCACGAATAAGTGCAGATGACATCATCACCCGCATCAACCATCAAGCCATTCTTATTAACAGACTGACATGTTTTGCTACCAGACCCGCCATCATCACACGTCAAAGTGCAGGCGTACTGCGTTGCAGCAACCTGCATTCCAGTAACAGCCCTGCCAGTAATTGCACTCTTTAATTTGGACATGTAACTGTTAAAGCTGCTGAAAGGATCATTCAGGGCATAAGCTGAAGAAGCAGCAAATACTGAGAAGACTAATATGGCTGTAAGAAGAATTGCAAGTTTGATTTTCATCTAGTACTGCACACCTTTGATTACTCGTGACGTCTTTATTTATAAATCTTGCTATGCTTGGCAAAGTCAACTAGCCCGTGTTTGACGGGCTAGAGCTGTTCTTCTGTTGAAGTT
>CAYUOQ010000089.1:0-4906 GCA_964446445.1 uncultured Methanosarcinales archaeon | reverse complement strand
GTTCGGCTATGCAATAGAATCATCCTGGCTCCGCAACACAGTGCGCTCGGTTGAGCCAACCTTTTTTGGCTGGATAGTTGCGCTGGTGTGCTACCCCCCATTTAATGCGTTCTTCGGCAACTACGTTGGCTGGTATGCCAACGACTATGTGCAACTGTCCACCGAAGGCCTCACGTTCACCCTTAGAATGGCCGTGCTCGTGCTGTTCCTGAGCTATTTGTGGGCTACAATCGCCTTGGGCGCAAAATGCTCCAACCTTACAAACAGGGGAATTGTTTCACGTGGACCATATAGGTTCGTGAGGCACCCGGCATATGTGGCGAAGAATCTCGCTTGGGCAATTACCGTGCTGCCTCTACTTTCACCGGCAAACCTCATCCAGAGCGCAGCAATACTTGCCACTACCGGCGCCTGGGCGCTAGTCTACTTCCTAAGGGCACTCACCGAAGAGCGCCATCTTATTGCTGACAAAGAATATCAGGAATACTGCAGGAGGGTAAAATACAGGTTCATACCTTTCGTGTTCTAATCACGCCCTTCCTTTGCTCTCACCAAGCCTGATGCCTGCTGCCATCAAGTGGGCAACACGTATCGGCTCGGGGATGTTGGAACGGGTGCAGCTTACCCTTAAGAGCTCAGACACCATTTCAAGATCGCAACCGGTAAACTGAACGTACAAATTGCCCGCTTTCACGGCATCCCCAGCGTTTTCAACAATCTCTGCCCTATCAGCCATGCCAAGTTTTTTGAGGGTCAACTTAAGCTTTCCACTTAGAGGAGCGGCACGCATCACAACTATGACCGGAATGCCTGTAAGTGTGCTCAGCTTCTGTATGTCAATCACGTTCAGTCCCGCAACAGCTATACCATTAAGCATTATGCACCGGATTTGCGGAAAAAATTTGCTCTTTTGCACCATTTCAGCAATATTCCCTGTCGAGTCAGTGCCATCAACTGTCACCTCAGTAGTCATCACCCCATCAAGGCTGCTGCCGCCCCGGAAAAAAACACCTATGACCAAGGCCATCTTATCCCCGAACTTGTCAAATGGGCTGTCGTCTACTCCTAGAATCCTGACTTCTTTCTTCATTGTTGCTGTTTGGACTCAGATAGATAAAAGATTATGTTATAAAAATATTTATAGTGGTTCTATGAAATTTATAGCAATGCTTTTATATATGCTTGACTATTCCAAAGGCAAGCGGCAGATAAAGTTTATGCTTCTAAAGCCTCAACACCTTCAATGGAGCCGATTCTGCCGCCCAACCTTTTTCTAAAGGTTGACTTTAATGCTTTCATAAAAAACGTGATTGACAAATGTGCGGAATAATTGCTTACAAGGGAAAAAGAGGCGCTCCGCTAATAGTCTTGGAAGGCCTTAAAAAGCTTGAGTACAGGGGCTATGACTCCTGGGGGATAGCTTCCGCCAATGGTAAAACCTTCTCAATCTTGAAGAAAACAGGGAAAATAGGGCAGGTAACCGAGGAAAACCTGCTTTCTGCAATGGATAGGCAAAGCGAGGCTGCGCTGGGCCACACAAGATGGGCAACGCACGGGGGAGTCACGGAAAAGAATGCACATCCACACCTTGATTGCACAGAAGGCATAGCAGTTGTCCATAATGGCATTGTCGACAACCATGAAAGCCTTAAGAAAGGCATGGGCGGCCATAAGTTTTTGTCAGAAACAGACTCAGAGGTAATCCCACACTTAATTGAGGACCTTACAAAGCAAGGCTTAAGCTTTCCAAATGCGGTTGCAGCAACAGCAAAACTGCTTACGGGCAGATCAGCATTCGTTGCAATGGACGCGGCTTCAAGCCAGATAGTTGCGGTGAGGAAAGGGACTCCACTGATAGTAGGCGTTCAGGACGGCAAAGACTTTTTCATAGCATCAGACTTGACAGCGTTTCTTGGCCATACAAACAAGGTAATGTACCTTGACGACAATGAAGGGGTAAATTTTGATGGCAAAATAACATTCTTCAGTTTAGAAACTGGGAAAGAGGTTGGAAAGAGGGTTGTAGACATACATTGGCACGGGAAAACAGGAGAGAAAGAAGGATATGACCACTTCCTGATCAAGGAAATAATGGAGCAGAAGCATACAATTGCAGCTGCAATAAACCAGGATGACCAGAAGATAAGGGATGTTTCAAGCCAGATAGCAAAGGCATACGGCACATTCCTCCTTGGGTGTGGAACTGCAGGAAAAGTCTGCATGACTGGCGAATACCTCTTCTCAAAAATCGCAAAAAGACACATAAACTCAATCATAGCATCTGAATTTCCAAACTACCAGCACTACTTAACCCCGGAAACACTCATAATAGCCGTTTCGCAAAGCGGAGAAACCGCGGACGTGCTTGAGGCAATTGAACTGGCAAGGTCGAAGAATTCAAAGGTAATTTCACTGCTTAACGTTTTCGGCTCAACAATGATGAGGGCCAGCGATGACTTCCTGATGGTAAATGCAGGAGCCGAAAGGGCAGTTGTCAGCACAAAGGCAACAACAGCGCAACTGGCGGTGCTGGTGCTACTCGCCTACGCGGCAGCAGGCAACCTTCAGGAAGGCAAGCTGCTGCTGATGAACACGGCAAGCGCAGTAAACGACATGCTGAACCCAAGATATGAGGAGCATCTCCGAAAGCTTGCAGAAATTTTAAGTGACAAAAAGGACATGTTCATTATAGGAAGAGGACTCAACTATCCGATCGCACTTGAAGGCGCAATAAAGCTTCAGGAGACCTGCTACCTGCACGCTCAAGGATTTGCAGGAGGCGAGCTGAAGCACGGCCCTCTAGCACTGGTAACAAAGGGAACGCCTTGCATTGCCCTGGTTCCAAATGATGAGACAAAGCAAGACATGCTAAGCAACGCCACAGAGGTCAAGGCCAGGGGCGGATACATCATTGGAATATCCCCTGAAAACAATCCTGTTTTCGATTACTGGATAAGAGTGCCAGAGGTTGGAAATGCATCCCCAATAGTCAACATAATCCCAATGCAGATACTTGCATACCACATAGCCGTCCTGAACGGCTGCGACCCTGACTACCCAAGAAACCTTGCGAAAAGCGTGACGGTAAAGTGATAAAGGCAGTCATTTTTGACATGGATGGAGTCTTAGTAGACAGCGACCCATACCAATCCAGCGCATTTCAGAAGGTTTTCAAGCCATATGGCGTTAAGTTAACAAGGAAAAATTTTACCGGATTTGGCAAGACAGTTCTTGAAAACGTCACTGAAATAGCAAAGCAAAATGGGATAACTGCAGACATTAGTGAGCTTGTAAAAGAAAGACAAAAAATTTACCTATCCCTAATAAAAGGGAATATTAAAGCAGTCAAAGGCGCTGAAAACCTTGTCAAAGAGTTATCATCAATATATCCGCTTGCAATAGCAAGCTCATCAGTAATTAAAATTATCCTGCTTAACCTTGACTGCATGAAGCTAGCTGATAAGTTCAAGGTCTTTGTTGGAGGAGACATGGTTCCGAATGGAAAGCCATCGCCAGACATCTTCCTAAAGGCATCTGAACTGTTGAACGTAAGCCCGGATTCATGCCTTGTAATAGAAGATGCTGAAAATGGCGTGAAGGCAGCCAAGGCAGCAGGCATGGCCTGCATCGCCGTCCCAAACAAATATACGAAAAACCAGGATTTCTCAATGGCAGACAAGGCAGTCAAAAGCCTCTCAGAGATTAGCATTGAACAAATTGAGACTATCAGCACAAACAATAAAAATGACCCATTGAATAAAGCGGTCATCAAATAGCGGGGGTTGAAAAAAATGGAAATTTTCATCGACACAGCAAACATAGATGAGATAAGGCAGGCAAATGACTGGGGCATCATTGACGGAGTAACAACAAACCCGAGCCTCGTAGCAAAGGAAAAGGACAAGGGAAAGGACTTCAAGACTATTGTGAAGGAAATATGCGAAATAGTGCACGGCGACATCTCGGCGGAAGTCATTGCAACAAAATACGATGATATCCTTCACGAAGCCAGAGCACTTTCAAAGATACACAAGAATGTCGTTGTAAAAATTCCTCTTACTCAAGATGGCCTAAAAGCAGTCAAGATGCTGGAAAAAGAAGGCATAAGGACAAATGTAACACTCTGCTTCTCAGCAAACCAGGCGCTCATGGCAGCAAAAGCAGGGGCATACATCATCAGCCCTTTTGTAGGCAGGCTTGATGACATAGGTCATGATGGGGTGCAAATGGTAGAGGAAATAAGGCAGATTTATGATAACTATGATTATAAGACAAAAATACTTTTTGCAAGCGTAAGGCACCCAGACCACGTAAAGCAGGCAGCTTTGACAGGAGCAGACATAGCAACAGTGCCTTTCAAAGTGCTGGAGCAGCTATACAAGCATCCATTAACCGAACTGGGGCTGAAACAGTTTCTTGACGACTGGGCAAAGCTCAACCAGCAGATAAAATAAGCAAAAGGATGCTAATGACAGCAGGCAGCATATTCGGGACAGATGGGATAAGAGGAACGCCAGGACAGGAGCCTCTAACAACTGAAAGCATCAAGAAAATTGCAGCAGGATATGCAAAACTAGTTAAGAAGATTGCCGGTGGCAAAAAGAATCCGTCTGTTGTTCTTGGAAAGGATACCCGAGCTTCATGTGCAAGGATAGATCAGGCGCTTGCCGCAGGGCTTACCGACGTAGGCGTGGATGTGAAGCTGCTTGGAACCCTCCCGACAGCGGCAGTAGCCTGCCTTACAAAGCACCTCAAGGCTGACGGCGGCATAATGGTCTCGGCAAGCCACAACCCTTCAGATGAAAATGGCATAAAGTTCTTCGCTCCAACTGGCGAAAAGCTAAGCGAGAAAGAAGAAGCATTTGTTGAAAAAAACCTGGGAGCAAGGGCAGAGAGAAGCCGAAAA
>CAYUOQ010000088.1:0-4925 GCA_964446445.1 uncultured Methanosarcinales archaeon | reverse complement strand
TTTTACAGGGTTGATAACTCTGTCTTTGATAATACATCTGTTAGTGCTGAGATTGTTGTTGATGAAAAAGCAAGGACAAAGGAAGCTGCAAATGCCAAGGTATTCAAGGCTGGTTCAAAAGGAATAATGCATGACAAATACTGCATTATTGACAGCAGGACTGTTGCCACAGGCTCTTTTAATCCCGTAAAATCATCTATTGGGGATTATAACGACATCCTTCTTGTGAATTCATCAAGCATTGCGGCAATATACCTGAACGACTTCAATAGACTGAAAGTCAGGAGCACAGGAAGTCCAACCGGGGCAATCGTTAAATCAAAAACAGCTCATTCTGTTGTGCTAAACGATACGCTCGTTGAAGTTCGCTTCTGCCCTACTGACAAATGCGCCGAAGCGGTTGTAAACGAAATAAAAAAAGCCAGAGAAAGCGTCCTCTTTGCAACTTACTCTTTCACCCACCCCGGAATTGCAAATGAGCTTGTCCTCAGGGCTTCTGAAGGCGTAAGGGTGGAAGGCATAATTGAGAAGTCAACATCAAACAGCGCCTACTCAAAGGATGAAATGCTTGCAGCAAATGGCGTGCAAGCAAGAATTGAAAATTCAAAAAAGCTCATGCATTACAAATTCTTTGTAATCGACAACGAGACAGTCATCACAGGAAGCTTTAACCCGACGCAGAATGCTGACACCAGGAATGACGAAAATTTGATAATAATACACAACAGGAATTTGGCAGCTCGCTATATTTCAGAATGGCTCAAATCCTTTGGCCATTGACAAACACGCCCCAATGAGTCAGGCTCCCATTAGTTTCTACTGGTTGGGCAGCCTCAAGATGCGAAAGAATCCTTTCAATTCCCGCATATGTCTTTTGGAAGAGGCCTGATATTGCCTCGGCTTGGTGGGCGTTTACAACCCTGGAAACACGCGTCATACCCCTGTAAAGCCTGTCAAAACTGTGATTTTTGAGTTCCTGAAGCTGTGCAGCAATAACAGCATCTGAAGGGGAGCAAGGAAGGCCAAGATTCAAAAGCCTTGCTTTTAATTCCAAAGTGGAAAAGATTTGTTCCGGGTGTGGCGAAAAGTCAATTTGGTAGAAAGAACCGTCCGGCCCGATCAGGAATTGCCCGGGGTGTATATCTGTCCTGAAACGATATGTTTCACCTTTTTGGCTTGTGCCGACCAGCAACCTTGGAAGGACAGCGTGCTTTCCCAGGTTTGCCAGCTCTGACCCTATTGGCTCCCTCGATGAGGATATGAATCTCGAAAGGATGTACCTTTTTTCACCAATAACAGCACTGTCAATTTCAGGCGAGTTGCATCCCAGAAGGCGACTTAGGCCAGAACCATACTCTTCATGAACCAGGTCATACGCGTCGTGTGTTTTTCCAATCCAGACGTTCCCATCCAAGTCAGCAACAATTGGTCGGCTTTCAGGCTCCCCATAAGCGACGTGCACAAACCAAAGCCTGCCATCAGCCTGCTTTACGCGTTTGCTTTGCAATAACGCTTCAAGATCTTGTGGAGGAACTGCTTGCCTTATTTCTTCAAGCTCCTCTGATAGTCGCGGCCTCTGCATTAACAAATTGGGAATGTGTAAAACTTTATAAAAATGCGTTTTTCTGGCGAGTGAATGCCAAATCTGATAATTGTAGGTTCAGTTGCGCTTGACTCTGTTAGGACGCCATTCGGCCAAGTCAAGGACGCCCTGGGGGGGGCTGCAACATACTCAAGCTACGCTGCCTCATTCTTCTCAAAGCCGGGAATTGTGGGCGTAGTTGGAAGCGACTTCCCAAAAGAGCATATTGAGATACTGCAAAAGAGAGGCATAGACACTTCAGGAGTTAATGTTAACAGCAAGGGAAGGACATTCCGATGGGAAGGATATTACGAATATGACATGAACGAAGCAAAGACTGTAAGCACTGAGCTTGGCGTGTTTGCAGATTTCTCACCACAGCTGCCTAAAAGCTACCTGAATGCTGACTATGTATTCCTTGCAAATATCGACCCAGACCTTCAGCTCAATGTCCTTCAACAAATAAAAAAGCCAAAGCTTGTCCTTCTGGACACAATGAATTATTGGATAAACAACAAGAAGCAACAGCTGATGGCTGCAATCAGCAGGTCTGATATAATTCTGCTGAATGACAGCGAGGCAAGACAGCTTTTCGAAACACCAAACCTGCTAAAGGCTGCAAAGGCTGCCCTTAACCTAGGCCCAAAACAGGTCATAATAAAAAAAGGAGAGCACGGCGCCCTTTTATTCAGCAATGAAAAGCATTTTTCAGCCCCAGGCTACCCGTTGGAGAACATCCGGGACCCTACCGGATGCGGCGATAGTTTTGCTGGCGCGCTGATTGGATACCTTGCTGGCAAAAAAAGCGTTGAAGAGAAAGACATCAGGAAAGGCATCATTTACGGCTCAGTTATTGCAAGCTTTAACGCAGAGGACTTCAGCCTTGACAGGCTTAGGACAATTTCCAATAGAGATGTGAAAACAAGATATAAAGAGTTTGAAGCAATGGCATCATTCTGATCTGATTGAAAAGTCTTATAAATACTGTTAATTTAGCTTTTTAACTATGAACTTCAAAACAACAAAAACAGATTGCACAGTCCGCAGCACATGCAAATGGCTGACAGATTCACTTGGCGGCTACTGCACCCTTAGCAGCTAATTTTTTAGCAATTATCCTTTGGAGGGCTCCATCATAGTACAAGTCCTTTGAGATAACCTTAAACCCTGCATTACGCAATTCACTCGGCAGATTTTCTTTCAGAATACCGCGCGAAAATTCTTCTTCAAACATTAAAAACTGAAGCTTCAAAAGCAGCCTGAACAAAATGCTTTTTGGCCTGTGAAACTCAAGAATCACGAAAGTTCCTCTGTTCTTAAGCAACCGGTTAGCTTCCCTCAATGCAAGAAGCCTTTCGGAGTGAGAGACTTCATGCAGTGCAAGGCTCATTGCAGCTGCATCAAAGCTCCTTGAAGAGAGCATAGTCTTGCAGAAGTCGGCCTTAACAAAATTTATGCCAATGCCCAGCTTTCGTGATTTTTTTTCAGCTCCTGCCAATATTTTAGCCGATGCATCAATTCCAGTAACAGAGACTCTTGGAAACCTTTCATTTATCGCTATTGCGACTTCTCCTGTTCCTGTACCAAGGTCAATGAGCCTTTTCGGTGATTTTTCGAAAGCTTCAACCACAATATTTCTTAAATTCCCTTCACGACCAAGACATGAAACCTTTACAATCAAGTCATAAAATCGGTAGAACCACCAAGAATCAAAAACCTTCCTGAAACAAGCCATAGCTAAGCAATTACTTCAGTTGCTTTAAGCCTTTTGCCCGCCTTGAGGCTAAAAAGCGGAATTGAAACAATAATGCACCCAACAAGTGCAACAAGGGCAATAGCAAGCGTAGCTGGCCTCAGCGAAAAATTGTCAAGCGAAGGCCCCATAATTACAGCTGCAAAGCCGACCAGTCCTTTGGACATCATTGACGAGATTGAAAGCATCGTAGCCCTTTTGCTTGAAGGCGTTATCTGATTTATCACTGACACAACAATTATGCTCACATATCCTGCCGAAATGGCAATTAACAGGAATAAAATGAGGCTTAAAGGGGTTCTAAGCACAGATAGCAAAATAATAGAAAGATATGTCAGAGCTGCTATAGAAAAGAGCTGAAAACCTGCATTTACTTTAGTGTAAAACTTTGGCGCAATAACCATTCCAAGAGCGGCAGCGACCATAATGGCAGCGTAGGCCGCGCCAAGCACAGAAACAGGGAGACCAAAATCAGTTACGAAGGGCTGTATAAGATAAATGAGCACGATGGTTGCAGGGGCAAAGAACAGATCATACAGCATCAAACAAAGGAATGTCTTATTTCGAGATGCAGCCTTTGCAATGCGGAAAAGGCTTCTTAAATGCCCTTTTTCAACAATCAACTTTTCACGCGTTGGCTCCATCATGGCCAATAGGACCAAAAGCGAGAAGATGGCGGCAACAGCAGTCAGCAAAAAAGTCAGCTGCATGTTTACGTGAGCTATAAATCCCCCAGCAAGTGAAGCAATGGCGCCGCTGGCCATTGTGATAATTCCTATTTTAGAAATTACCCTGGGAAACTCCCTTTGCCTTTTCAAGCTCAAAAGAGTATCATAAACCATCGCAGAATCAGCCCCGGATTTAAAAGAGCCGGCAACTGCCCAAAGCATCATAGACACTGCAAAGCTTGCGAAGGTACTGCCTGTTGCAAAAAGGGCCAAACTTGCAATATACGCAATTGTTGAAATAATCAAAGATGCCTTCCTGCCTTTGATGTCTGCAAAATAGCCTGTAGGCACTTCAAGGAGAACAGAAACTGCGCCATACGCGCCTTCCAGCAGAAGAATCTGGCTAAAAGAAAGGCCCTTTCCAAGAAGGAATACGATATAAATAGGGATAAAAAAGGCAAGGCCGTCAAGAAATGTTAAAGAGTAAGCCTTCCGTATGTTGCTCTTAAGTGATTTTTCTTCCCTTGGATTCATCTCAAGCATAACCTTTATATTTGGTTATAAAACTTTGCCCAGTTATGGACGAAAACCAGAACTACTGCGTTAAAGACCTCTCGCTTGCAGAGCAGGGTCTGAAGAACATTGAGTTTGCCGAGCGTGAAATGGGTGCTCTGCTCAAAGTCAGGGAGAGATTTGCGAAGGAGAAGCCGCTAAGGGGGTTACGCGTAGGACTCGCGTTACACGTTACAAAAGAAACAGCAGTTCTTGTCAAAACTTTAATTGCTGGGGGGGCTGATGTTGCCATCTCAAGCTGCAATCCGCTTTCAACGCAGGATGACGTTGCGGCAGCACTTGCCAAATCAGGCGTTAAGGTTTTCGGCTACAAGGGCGAAAACAAAGAGGATTACTACAAGTTCATCAA
>CAYUOQ010000087.1:0-4966 GCA_964446445.1 uncultured Methanosarcinales archaeon | reverse complement strand
ACTCTTGCCTCCTCCTGGCAGCTTCGCTGCTTGCAAGCCCAAATTCTGAGCTTTTAAGGTGCTCGCAGACATCCCTTATTGAAAGAGCCCAAAGTACTATTTTCCCCCTTTTGTTCTGCATTTGCACTTTGAGAAATATTCCTGAAAGCTTAAAAAACCTTCTGTCCCAAGGCTTTCAGAGCCAATCGTTTTTCTTGAAGTAAGTGAAAATTGAGCCCATTATAAGCAGCACCATTCCTGTGAGGAGAAGAAAGCCAAATTTAAGATGAGAAAGAGGTATAAATTCAAAATTCATGCCGTAGAGTCCTGTTACGACTGTCGGGGCTATGAGGATCACACTGTATGCTGTTAGCTTCTTGACTATTATGTTTAGCTCGTTTGAGGTCTTGGCAAGCCGCGTTGTTATGCCTGTTGCATAGACGTTTAGCGCATCACTGAGCATTTCTTTCTGTGCTGCCGCAACATCTATCTGGTGCAGGAATGTTTCATGCACGTCTATAAGCACATGAACGCTTTCCTGGTCTGTTGGCACCCTAGCAACCCCCATCCTTATGAGTGAGATTACCCTTGCAACCGCCCAGAACTGCCTGCTCAGCCTGAAAAGCTGGGATTTCAGGAATATTATGTCGTCAACATTTACTTTTATTTCCTTTTCGAATGACGCTGCCTTGAACTCGATATCCTTGATTTTTCCTTCAACATCGCCGAGAACTTCATAGTTCTCATCAACATCCTCCTGGAGGAAGTTGCAGAAGATGTGAAGTATTCCTCGGACTTTGGTTTTTTTGAACTCCTCATAGACGTGCTCGACGAGCTCACTATAGTAGTTGGACTCCTTTGATGACGCTGCAATGATGCAGTTGCTCATAAGGATGAAAAGTAGGTTTTTGAATTCTATCTTCTTGTTTTCAAGGTATACCGACTTCATGAGGAATTGGAATGGCAAGGTTATGTATCGTCTGGAGTGCACTTCCCTGCCGAAATTTGAAAGGGGTGTTTTGTCAAACTTGAAGTCTGACGATACCTTTTCTATCTCTTCCTTTGTTGGCTGTGACAAGTATATGAACAGCAGTTCATCCTTTCCCGGCTTTTTATAATTGGCTGAGATTTCTTTCTCGACTGATCCGCTTTTGTTGAACAGGATGTATTTTATCATTTTTTCACTTCAAAGCCATTGTTTCTTTTTTACTAACAGGAGCGTCCCAAGCATCAGGGTTGCAATTAGCGAAATTGCGAGGGTAAAGCCAAGTTGGCTCATTGCAAAGGGGATATTATCTATGTTCATTGAGAGCTTTCCCATTATCAGCCCTGAAACAAGCAGTATCACGCTGTAACCTGTGAGCCTTTTAAGGGTCTTGTTGGCTTCGTGGGATTTCTCGGTTACCCTTACAGAAAGGCCTATGGTGAAAATGTTGAGTGCGTCGCTTATCATCTCCTTTTGGGCAACTACCATGTCAGTCTGATGCCTTATTGTTGCCTGCAGTTCTGTTAGCATTCTTGTGCCATCTTCGCCTATTTTTAATTGAGGCCCATATAGCCTTATTCTTGAGATGTTTTTCACAGTGGACCAAAGCTGGGAGCCAAGATTGAATAGTATGCTTTTCTCGTATACTATGTCGTCTGTTTTTATCTCTGGTTCGCGTTTTATCTCAGCAGCTTTTAGTTCGAGTTTACGTATTCTTTCAGCAGTGTTCGAAAGGACTTCGTACGACCTTTCAATCTCATCTTGCAGGAACCTTGCAAATATTGTAATTGTGCTTTCAATTTTTGTTTCTTTGAGGCTTTCAAAGATTGTTTCAATTGCCCGTTCGAACAATTCAGGGTTCTTTTGCGCAACAATGATTATGCATTTGTCCGTTAAGGCTGTTCCCATGCTTGCAAATTCTATCTTCCCCTCCTTTAAGTATGAGGTTTGCATAATGAACTGGCATGGCCCTCCAGGGTAAAGCTTTGGCCTTGGGTTTTTTCGAACGCCAAGCATATCTCTCCTGTTTAGCCCGAATTCCACCGATATCCTGTCAATCTCGTTTTTTTCGGCCTCTGTTAGAATAAGAAAAAGGTACTCCTTCTTTGCTGGCTTTGGGAAATCCAGGCCGCTTCCCTTCCTTACCGAGCCTCTGTGGCTAAACAGGACGTATCTTATCATTTTCACTCCCTTTTCTCGTCGATTCGTCCAACCTGCCCGGATCGGCGTCACAGCAAATATAAATATTGCTTATATAAACTTTGCCTTTTATGATTGAAATTGATGGGAACTATCTGGAAGGTGGTGGCCAGATTTTGAGGACTGCACTCGCATTTTCAGCCTTGACGCTTAAGCCGTTTTCAATTTCAAATATAAGGAAAGGGAGGCCCAGGCCGGGACTGCAGCCACAGCACCTTGCATGTGTCAAGTCCTTGGAGGAATTTTGCGGCGCTTCTTCTGAAGGGGCAGAAATTGGCTCAATGTCCTTGAAGTTTTTCCCTGGGAAAGTCCGGTCAAGGACGCTTAGTTTTGATATTGGCACTGCTGGTTCTTTGACCCTTCTTCTTCAGGCCCTTTTGCTCCCTGCCATTTTTGCACCCTGGAAGGTCAGGCTTAAGCTTAGCGGGGGCACTGACGTCACTAACAGCCCGCCTGTTGATTATTTTAGCAGTGTTTTTCTTCCTCACATTTCATCTTTTGCCAATATTAATTTTTCCTTGCTTCGCCGTGGCTATTTTCCAAGAGGGGGAGGAAATGTTGAGGTTGAGTTTCGGCCAAAGTTTAGCCTTTCAGATTTTGACACGTTCGCCGACTTGGGCAATGCGGTTAGGCAGGCCGGTGTAAGCATTGGCATTTCTTCAAGGGGAAGCCTGCTGAAGATTTCAGGCGTTTCCCATGCATCGCTTGACCTGAAGCATGCTTCTGTTGCTGAAAGGCAGGCTTCTGCGGCGAAATCATCCTTGTCCAATCAGCTTGCCATGCTTGGCCTCTCCTGCCCTGTTTCAATACTGTCAGAGTATTCTGATTCCTCGTCAACCGGTTCTGGGATGCTCCTTTCAGCCCATTTTTCCGAGCAAGGCAAGGATGAGGCTTCCCAGCTTAACCCTGTCATCCTGGGCGGAGATTGCCTGGGAGAGCGGGGCAAGCGGTCTGAGATTGTAGGGCAGGAAGCAGCTGCCGCGCTTGTGAGGGAGATTTCTTCTGGTGGCTGTGCAGATAAATTCCTTGCTGATCAGATGGTTCCTTTTTTGGCCATTTCCCGGGGTAATTTGCTTGCTTCAGAAATTACAAATCATTGCAGGACAAACATTTTCGTTGTTGAACGATTCATTGGCAAGCGCTTTAAGATTGATGAATCCCTGAAACTCATTTCATTTGAGTGAGGCAAGCTTGAGGTCTGCCTCTACTTCGAGTATTTCATATTCTATCTGCTTCTTTTCATTATTTGTCATGTACGCAGTCTGCACGCCTGATTGAGCCTCAGCAAGCGTTTTTTCCGCTTCTTCAAAGTGGTTTTGGCGTATGTGCTCCTTTGCCTGCTCTAGCAGGGCAAACAGCTTGTCCTTGCCATACGCGCTTGTAAACCTGAACTCCGGCAGTCCTTCAGGCTGCCTTTTTTCACTGAATTTTTCAGCCGTTGAAAGCTTTTGCAAATGGGCTGAAGCTTGGTGCTTTCTCATGAATTCCTCGAATCTTTCCCTTTCCAATTCCCCTTTTCTTTTTAGCAGCTGATACCTTCTGGCCGTTATGTCAAGCCTTTTCCTGTTCAAGTCCTCCTCCTCATTGTAAAGCGCTTTCTCTTCCCGTTCTATTTCGCGCCTGGCTCTTTCAATTTCCGGTTTTTCCCCGCCTTGAACCTTTTCCTCCCGCGAGGTTGTCTTTTGCTTTTCTTCCGTTGCAATTTCTGGCTCAGGCTCAACAGCTTCTTGCCTTTCGGCTTCCTCTGGCCAGCTTGCAGGTGTCTCTTCTTTGAAATTCTGGCTTTCCTTGATATGCCCCATGCCCTCTGCTAACTGCTTCTGGCTTTTTCCTTCTTTTCTTTTGAATAATCTGAAGCTTTTTTTTGGGGATTCTGATTGTACGCTTTCTTCAGGCAGCACTAACGCATCTTCCTTCTCTTGTTCCGGTATTTCTGGTAGTGACCCGATTTCGGGAATTCCGGATTCTTTCTCTTTCTTCTTGAACTGCCATATTTTTCTCTTTGGCTTTGTTGCCTCTTTTTCAACTTCTTTAGCCCTGGACATTTCAACGACAGGGACTGGGGCAAGCTGCTGAGACTCTTCTTTCTTGTCTTGCTCGATTCTTGCATGGGCTTTGCTTGCTGTTTTTATTGCCTTGAGCTCCTTTTCAACTTGGGCCGCTGCCTGCAATTTTCCCTTTGCGTTTCCCAGCTTCCTTGCCAGGCTTTCGTTGTTTAGCACTTCCCGAACCCATTCTGCTATCTCATTCCTTTCCTTGTTCACGTGCTCCTTGTAGTCAGCCTGGCTGAGTTTTTTTTTGGTTGTCGCAAGCTCTTTCATGCTTCGCACTGTGGTTGCGTTTGCCGGCTACAGTACACGTGACGGCCCAACCTCAGCCTTCCTTTTTTCTGGCTCTTCGTCTATCGCTTTGAGAACTTCAGGCTCTGTAGTATCCTTTTTTGGCTTGAATAGCTTAAACAAACCCACTCCCCCCTTTTTTCTAGATTACTTGATTCTTCCTCGCCTTTGCCGTTTATATACTTTTCCCTTTGGAAATCCCCCTACGAAGCATGCAAATCTTTTTAAAGCACCTGCCTCTCCTGACTTTCATGGGAGATGCTTGTAGTTCGTGCAAGACGCAGATTACGAATTTGAAGGGCAATACAAGGTTTAACTGTCCTGGCTGCAGCAAGGTCCAATTCATCAGGTGTTCCAGCTGCAGGTCGCATGCGGTTCGTTACGCCTGCCAGGAATGTGGCTTTTCAGGGCCAAACCGAGGGTTTCTAATGGCAGTTGTTATTGTTACGCTGAAAGTAATGCC
>CAYUOQ010000086.1:3222-5000 GCA_964446445.1 uncultured Methanosarcinales archaeon | reverse complement strand
GCTTTTTTTGATTTTGCTGCTCATAAAGCCAGGGCTTTTGTCCTTTGCCTTAAAGGCTGAGGAAAAATTGCAATCCTACGTTTTCAGGCAGTCGTAAACCTGGTAAACCTTTTTCAGCCCACCCCAGTGAGAAATGAATTCCCTGTCCAGCACGCAGTTTTCAGTCAGGAATGAGGAAAAGCTTTCATCGGTTCCAATTCCAAATCCGACAGCCGCTTTGTCAGAAAGCTGCATTTTCCTTAGCATAACGAATTTCAGTTTTTTGGCAGAAACTTCACCCTTCAGCTTTGCCAGAGTTTCAGCCATTCCAATCGTTCCTGATGTGTAAAGCATTTCATTATTGTCAACCATGTTCAATGCGATTTGGCGATGTGAGAGCAGTGATATGAGTGGAACTGTTGAGTCATCCCCGAAAATTGTTTGCCCTTCGGAGCTGTTTTCTTCAACGTAGCTTGCTATCTGGGGGGCGTTCTCGAACTTTTGGAAGTCGTAGCTTTTGAAGGCTGTAATGGAGGCAAAGCTTGCTGCCAGGATTATTGAACTGATGATTACGGCCGTTATTGGCTTTGTCAGCCTTGCCTTTTCAAAAAGCAGCCTGTAAATGGCATCTGCCCCATATGCTGAGATTATGGCAAGGAATGGCAGCGCGTAAATAAGGTAATAGTTGAATGCCTGCTTGATTAGCGGGAAGATGGCAATATAGGCCAAGGCAATTGCAATTGATATGACAACTGCCTTTGTTTTTGCCTTGAAAACTAATCCTAACATTCCAGCAATGAGCAAGGCAACATTCATTTTCACAACCCGGAAGAAAATCGCTGCTTTGTCAATGTTCTCGGTTGGCTTCCTGAGATGATAGAGAACTGTTTGCAATACGAACTCCCCTTTGGCAATTATGAAGAAAATCGCGGCAATAATTCCAACTACTGCGCCAAAGCCTGCAACCAGCCTTATTGCAGCTTTCTTGTCCTTAAGCAGGAGCACTGCGGCCAGGAAAATCGGAATGAATGCCAGGGCACTCAGCTGGTAAATGCCTGTTCCAATCCCAATCATCACGCCACAAAGCAGGTTTTTCTTCCTGAGGAAAAAGTAAAACCCGGCAACAACTAAGGGAACTGAAAGTTCAGCGCCTGTGGGAAAGTTTGAGAACAAAAGAGTGCCATAGGAAAAGAGGAATAAAGCTGAAGATGCAATTGCTGCAGGTGAGTTAATCTTCTCCTTGGCTATGGCAGAAACAAATGCTGCTGAGGCAACCATTGCAAATGCTGACAGCATTTTCAATATGAGGATATTAAATCCAAAGATTTTGAAAACTGCCGCATACATGTAGACTTGGAGTGGAAAGTGCGCCAGGAAGAAGTCCTTGTATGGCGTTTGCCCCTGTGAGACAAGCTCTCCCATCTTGTAGTACGTGTTTTCGTCGCTGACTGAGTAGCTTGCCACATTAGTTTTTAAGGCAAGGAAGATGATTGCAATCAGGCCAAAGGCAAGCCACGCCTTGTCAATGTGCGGTTTGTTCATGCTCAATCAGTCTGGCAACTTTTTATGGTGATTTTTATCTTGATGGTAACTTATTGCTAATCTTTTAGGCATTTCCCGTAAAATATGTTGTGCTTGTCGCTTGTGATTTTAAGGTCTGTTTTATCTCCGCTGTTATGGTTCCTTTTTGATTCAGGGATTGTTATTATCCTGTTTTGGGCTGATGCAATGAATTCATTCGGATACCTGCCTTCAGCAATTACGGTTGCCCTGTCTGTTTGCCCTTTCCTGCACGGCTT
>CAYUOQ010000086.1:1337-3212 GCA_964446445.1 uncultured Methanosarcinales archaeon | reverse complement strand
CTGTAGTCTGATGCCGAAAATATCATCTTTGAGGCGAATTCTTTTTGCAGTTTTTCAAGCATTGCATAAAACTGGGGCCAGGGTATTTGTTCGGTGTTCTTTGGCCTCCTTCCCTGCTTATATGGGAGGTAGTTTTGTATGGCTATTGTTGCTCCTATCTCTTTTGCAAAGGAGGCTATTTTCTTCATTTCCTCGTCGTTGTAGCCGCCAACAACAACAGGTGCCAGGCAAACTTTAATGTTTGTTCTTGCAGCATGGGCAGCCATTTTCTTTACCTTCTCAACATCATAGGCGCCGTGGCCTTCCATTATCCTTGCAATTTTTGGTTCTATAGCATTCAATGATATGTTGAGCATGGTCAATCCTGAAGCTGCAAATTCGTCAATTAGCTTTTCAGTAAGGAGTGTCCCGTTTGTTATCAGGGTGATTGTCTTTATTTCAGGGATTGACCTTAAATCCTTGATTAGCCGGGCCATTGGCTTGTAAAGGGTTGGCTCGCCCTGCGCGTTTATGATGATGTGGCATTCGCAATTCTTGAACTCAACAAGCTTTCTTGTCTCACTGGATAAGTAGGCTTCTTCCACAACAGCCTCTGTTGTTTTTTTTGATATATGGCCTTCGTCCACCGCGCACACTAGACAGTTCATCTTTCAGCCTCTGAGCTGCCTTACCCCAATCATGTTTGTGTTCCTGTCGATTATGCCAAAGCTTGTCGTGCCAATCAACGGTATTCCAGAATAGCTGTGTACATATAGTGTCTTTTTGCCCGTTATTTTGTTTGTGAGGTTTGAAAGGCCTTTATTCAGGATTTCGTTGAACTTTTCTCTGGCATTCTGCTCATCTAGGCCTTCAAGCTCTATGGAATTTTCCTTCAGGTTGTGCTTTCCAAGTGAAGCTTTTTCAATCTCAAACGTGTAGTTGTCAAGAAACTCTATTACTGCCTTGTCACCCTTGTTTTTGAACTTTAGGTCTTGGAATGTCAGGATTGCCATTGCAAAAAGGAGTTTATGCTCTTTTATTAAGGCTTCGTCACGCAGATGCCATCTCCTCAGCCCTGCCTTTCGCTATCAGCACATCTGCTATTTCCCTTGGCAGGTTAGCTATGTCTTCCTGGTCAAAAGGGCCGTAAATCTCAAGTTCGCTTCCGACAAACTTTGGGACAGCATGCAGGAACCTGACAAGCTTTGTTTTTCTTTCGCTTTCGGAGTTCTCATCAACATTTACGCTCCCGCTTATGGCGCTCTGCGGGGCTCCCTTGATTATCTTGGATGCTGTTGCCAGAACCTCTGCACCATTTTGCTCAAGTTGCGGCTGCCTTGCAGTCAATAGGCTGTTCAGGAGGCCTTGCCTGAAGAAGTCAAGCTGGCTGACTATATTTTCAAATAATACCTTCTCTTCATTCAGGAGTGCGGAAGTGTCAACGATGTCAGCTCCGGCCCGTGACCTTGCCAGGGCAAGCTGCAATATTTTTTTCTCCCTTCTTTCATACAGCTCCTTGATTAGCCTGTTGATGTTCTGCAGTTGTCTTGAGGTTCTTTCCTTTTCATCAGGCCCGAGAAGGTTCATCATAGATCTCTTTTCATTCAGGTAGCTAACGAGCTGTGTGAAGAAGCCTGTGCTTAAGAGCTGAAGTTCGTCGTGTCCTTTTTCCCTTACGACAGTATCAAATAATGTTTCATAAGTAATTGCTGCTTTTCCAGTCTCTTGTAATGAATCCCCCATTTAACCCCCGAAAAGCTATATCGATAGTCCTGGATATATAAAGTTTTTTCAGGATTGAAGAAGTAGCCGATTAAAAAAGATGTTGGTTAATCCGCAGGTGGTAGGTGAAGTGTGGTAAAAGCGGGTGAAATTTTGTATTGCTGTACTTGGGAA
>CAYUOQ010000086.1:0-1327 GCA_964446445.1 uncultured Methanosarcinales archaeon | reverse complement strand
TATTATTGTCCAAAATATATTCTAAAAATACTAAGTTATCAATTTAGAACTTTTAGGAATGCCTTTGGCTTGTTCCAGTAGGGCTTTTGCACTCGGGGCAGCCTGCAAGTCATAAACAACCGCTTATAACCCTGTTCGTTGGCACTTTAAGCTCCCTAACAGAATAAAGAATACTCATCGATTCAACACCATTAAAAGATAAGCTTTTTAAACACTCCACTGCTCCATTTTCAGCATGAAATTCAGGAAGACTGTGAAAAGATACTGCCCTTACTGCAGGAAGCATAGCGATCACAAGGTTTTCACTGCAAAGAAGAAGTCTCCAAGCCCTCTAAAATACGGTTCAAAGGTTAGGGCCAAGAAGCGTGGAAAGGCAATGGGCCATGGCAATCTTGGCAGGTATTCAAAGCCTCCTGTTACCCAGTGGAAGATGACTGGAAAGAAGCAGGCAAAAAAGACGGACATCAGGTATCAGTGTTCGGTTTGCAGCAAAATCCATACTCAGAAGGAAGGAATCAGGCTCAAGAAAGTTGAGTTTGAGTAGCAGCAACTAATACTTCCAGTGCAACCTCTCGCCCCCTCTCTGAGTTAGCAAATTCCCTCATTTTTGGCAGGAAGTCCTTCTGTGCTCCCACAGGTATTGAGTATAAATTTGCTCCGTCAATTATAAGGTTATTGTGAAGGGTTTGTGGTGAAAACGAGCCACTTTTATAATTCAGGACGCTCTGCCTTAGGGAATCTGCAAGGACTGAAACGCCTTCGCTGGCAGCATTTGTCAGCTCGGCGAGTTCTCGGCCGGTGCATCTTCCTGCAACTCCGGTGTAATGTGCCAGGCCTTCCGCTATTTCTCTTTGCCTTGTAAAGTATTTTTGTGCCATTCCAAAGAGTGTGCCCGGGCCAAGCAAACTTTTTTCTAAGCTAATCAGGGTGGCAGATGCGGCAGCATAGAACGTATGCATGGCCCAAGTTTTTGGGTCTTTTTCAATTGGCGGAATTGGTGAGCTGAGCGAATAAAGGTCAAACCATAGCGCCACATCAAAATCAAGGTCTTGTGAGGACGGCAAAGCTGCAACACCGATGCTTGTAACTGACCGCAGCAAAGCTTCGAATTTGTCTTCACCCGGCCTCAGTTTGCTTGAGATTAGTGGGACAACCGGATTATTATAACGAAACTCTTTTGTTTCCGAGGGCGGACTTCTTATCAATACTGGAATGTGTGGAAGTCTCAGTACAGCGGCAATGTCCTCTGGCTGGATGCCGAAATGGTGGGCGGCCATTGCATTCGCTTCACCTGGGCTTCCCGCTTCGTCCAGGCTTCTCGTGAAGC
>CAYUOQ010000085.1:0-5045 GCA_964446445.1 uncultured Methanosarcinales archaeon | reverse complement strand
TCTATCTTTTCTGCTTCGTATTCATGCCAGCTTTGGCTTGAGGCAAATTCTTTTTTCCCGCTGATTTCCCACATTTCCTCTGCAAGGTGAGGTGCAAATGGCGATATGAGCAGGATGAGGCTTTTCAGCGCTTCTTCGTAAGTCTCCTTGTGGACAGCCCCTTCAGAATATTTTGCCATTGCACTTGCCAGTTCCATTAACGCGTTTATAGCCGCGTTGAACTTGAATTCTTCAATCAGTTCTGTCGCCCTCTTTATGGTTGAGTGTGTCTTGCTCAAGAGATAGCTGTCCTTGTTGTCTGCATTCTTTTTGTATTCTGCGGGCTTTTCTGAGAGGGCGTAAACTCTTCTTAGGAACTTAAAAGTGCTTTCCACTCCCTTGTCAGACCATTCAAGCTCCTTCTCAGGGGCGGCCATGAACAGTATGAACATCCTTGCTGTATCAGGCCCATACTTCTCAATTATCACTCTCGGGTCTACAACGTTGCCTCTGCTCTTGCTCATTACAGCGCCATCCTTCAAAACCATGCCCTGGCAAAGGAGGTTGTTGAAAGGCTCATATACATTCACCAGTCCAAGATCCTTCAGGACTTTCGTGAAAAATCTTGCGTAGAGAAGATGAAGTATGGCGTGTTCAATGCCTCCGATGTATTGGTCAACAGGCATCCAATAGTTTGCAGCCTTCTTTTCAAACGGTAACTTGTCCTCCCTGTTGCTGCAGTACCTCAGGAAATACCATGAGCTGTCAACAAAAGTGTCCATTGTGTCAGTTTCCCTTTTTGCGGCAGACTTGCATTTCGGGCATTTTACGTTGACAAACTCGCTGCAGCCATCAAGCGGGTTTCCTTCTCCTGTGAATTTCACTTTTTCAGGTGCTGGTAATTCAACAGGAAGCTCTTTCTCAGGAACCGGAACAATCCCGCACTTGCCGCAGTATATCACTGGTATTGGCGTGCCCCAGTATCTCTGCCTTGATATCAGCCAGTCGCGGAGCTTGTAATTTATCTCTCGTTTTCCGTAGCCTGAGCTTTCAAGGTGCTTTATGGTGTCTTCACGCAATTCCCCCCATTTACGCCCCTTAAACTGTGTAGGTTCCTCGATTATGCCTTCAGGGTCCTTGTAGTAGCAGTATTCAAGGTTGGCCACTTTTTTTGCTTCAAGCTGGTCTGCTGGGTGCATTACAGGGTGTAATGGTATTCCGTATTTTTTTGCAAAGTCAAAGTCGCGCGTGTCATGTGCGCTGCAGTTCACTACACCCGTGCCATATTCATACACGACAAATGATGCAACCCAGATTGGGAGCAGCCTGTTCCCTGCAAGTGGGTATTCAAGGTAGCGCCCGGTAAAGGCGCCTTCCATGTCTTTCTCAACGTCAAACTTGTCGCTTGCCTTCTTCCTTTTGATGCGCTCTACAAATTCCAGAACCGGCTTCTCATACTCAGTCCCCTCGACAAGTTTCTTCACCATCGGATGCTCTGGTGCAATAACTGTGAAGGTCTGTGCCATGAATGTTTGGGGGACTGAATCAAACACACTGAACTTTATGCTCATATCCTTCACCTTAAAGGTCGTGGCCACGCCCTCGCTTTTCCCAATCCAGTTTCTCTGCATGACCTTTACCCTTTCAGGCCAGTTTCCAAGCTTGTCCAGGTCGTTGAGAAGCCGATCAGCATAATCTGTTATTTTCAGGAACCACTGCTCAAGCTCCTTCTGCTCAACCGGGGAGTGGCATCTCCAGCAGCCTCCGTCAACTACCTGTTCATTAGCTAAAACAGTTTTGCAGCTTGGGCACCAGTTTGCTGATGCTTTTTTCTTATAGGCAAGCCCTTTATCCAGCATTTTTAGGAATATCCACTGGTTCCACTTATAGTACTCTGGCGTGCAGGTTGCAACCTCCCTACCCCAGTCATAGCTAAGGCCAAGGAGGTTTTGCTGCGACTTCATCAGAGCCATATTGCTCTCAGTCCACTTCCCAGGGTCAACATTGTTCCTGATTGCAGCATTCTCAGCCGGCAGGCCAAAAGCATCATAGCCCATCGGGTAAAGTACATTAAACCCCCTCATTCTTTTGTAGCGCGCATAACTGTCACCGATCGCATAGTTCCTTACGTGGCCCATGTGCAAGCCTGCACCAGATGGGTATGGAAACATTTCAAGGCAGTAAAACTTCTTTTTCTTGGGATCTTCACTTGCTTTGAACAGCTTTGCATCCGCCCAATTTTTCTGCCACTTTTCAGCGATTTTTCGCAAGTCAACAGTTGCTTCAGCCATGGGTTTTGGGAGCCACAAGGCATTTTTAAACTTTGCCAGTTGCAGTTAAAGATTTATACTCTGCTTGATTTCCAAGCTTAATGGCAAAGCCTGCTGCAATTAGGTTTGGTCTTCCAAAGGGCAGATATAACCACGAAGGCAGGTTTAATACCAAACTGTTTCTTGAGGCGGCAGGGTTTAAGTTCGGGGGCTATGAGCCTGGCAAGGAGGAAGAATACCCCGAATGTGTTAGTGATCCTGAAATAGTGCCAGTTCTCATGAGGCAAGAAGATGGGCCTGACCTGCTTGTTTCTGGCATCCGGGGGGTTGAACAGGAAGTTCACCTTGCCATTCTAGGGGAGGACTGGAGAAGGGAATGGGAGCTTTCGCGGGCTATGAGACGATTCTACGGCAAGAAGTTCGCCATTCCGCACCTGTCCGGCCTTAATTATGCGCGGAACAAGGTGGTAGCGGCTGTAAGTGAAGATGATCTGTTTGCACTGGAGATGCTTCAGGAGAAATCCTTGTCCGGGCTTTTTCAACAATGTTATTTGACGCAAACCCCTTTTGTTTGCGTTACTAAGTATGTGAATTTGGCTTCCCATGTCATTGCCGACGCCTTACTCAAGGAAAGAAACAGGTATTTTCTTGCTGTCGGAAAGCCTCTTGATAAGAGCACGGTTGAAGGCGCTGTTGAGAAATTTGTGTCTGTGCAAGGCAGGAGTTTTAAGCCAGCCAGGATTTACCCATTGGCGTATGTCATTGAGCGTTATGGCGAGACAGAGGGAGCTGTTGCAAGGGGCTTGGCAAATGTTGTGATAGAGAATGTCGGTACAGGAAGGACCATGCGCGCTCACAAGCTGAGGATTTTAAGCATACTTCTTGATGACTGTTCGGCCGTGCTTTATGGCCACATAACCCGCGGCTGGGAGAGCAGGATAGACTTGCCGCGATGGGCGTCAGCTTATGAAGCGGAAAAAAGGGGGCTTGTTGACACGGCAGAATTGGTCCGGGAAACAAGGGCATTTATTGACTGGAGGTATGAAAAGCTCAATTATATCATTGGCAGGATTCGTCTTGCGGTTGAGGAAATGGCTGGAGTGTCTTACTGCGTTTTTGATGCGCCCGGCCTTGAGGCTATTGTTGGCAACTTTGTTTCTGAGCAGCGCTGCAAGGAAACAGGATTGCTGGGTTCTGGGAAGCCTATTGCAGCTTTTGCGCAAATACCAACATCGTTGCACCAGAGAAGCATGGTGAATGGGAGCCACGTCATGGTTTATGGGGATGCTGCCAGGCAGGAGCTTGAGCGCCTGGTAAGGAAGGCCAGCCCTGCCGCTGATTTTTATTCACTCCCTCTTAGCAAAGTAGCCGAAATGTCCAGCTTGTGGGGCGGCTGGAATGCTGATTCCAGGTATCCTTTTTTTTCGCATCTTTTCTTTAAGGAAGATGTAGCAGTTTAAGCCTTCTTGAATTCTGCAGCAGCATCTATGAGGTCCAGGTGCCCCAGGAACAAAGCTCGACAGCAATACCTTTCAAGACCAAGCTCGTCCATTATCTTCTTCCGATCCTCACCACTGGCAATCCTTTCCTTGTACTGTTCCCAAAGGTGGCCAACCGGTTTTCCACATGCGTAGCATCGAACGGGTATTATCATTTTGAGCCTCCTTATCTGTAACTCTTCTGAACTGCTGCACGTGCCTTTCCATGCCTGTTTGGCTTCCTTACTTCCTTCCTCCTTACATCCGCAACAAGCAGGTGCCTGTCATATTCAAGGAAGGATTTTTCAAGCTTTTTGTCCTTTGTAAAAGCGAGCAGCCCCTTTGCGAGTGCAAGCCTTGCAGCATCTGCCTGGCCAGTTACCCCGCCGCCTTTGATTGTGAGTTCAACATCAACCTTCGCCGCATTCTCCCCGGAAAGTATCAACGGTTCCTGCAGCTTCATTTTTGCAATTTCAGGCTCGTAATTATCAAGCAGCACATTGTTGATTGTTATTCTTCCGGTGCCTGCCCTCACAACCGCCCGTGCTATTGCGCTTTTCCTTTTTCCTGAAGTGACTACTGTCTTGCTTGCCATTTACTTTTTCACCATTGCTGTTTTATAGCCGACTTCGTTGCAAAGCTCTTCCACTGTCACGTGCTGCGCTTTTCTTAATCGTTCCAAGCTTGCTTCCTGAATCGTTTTTGCATCGCCAGCCTTGATATCCTTTGGAATTCCAACATAGCATTTTATGTTTTCAAAGGCTACCCTTCCCCTTGGCTTTTTCCTTGGAAGCATGCCTCTTATCGTCCTTCTCACAACCATCTCAGGCTTTTTTGGAAAATACGGGCCTTGGTTAACCTGACCGAACTCATATTTCTTTGCGTAGTTCGAAAGGACATTCTTCTTGTTGCCGGTTATAACTGCCTTCTCGCAGTTTATTACGCTTATGTTCTTTTCGCCGTTTAAAGCTTGCTTTGCTACCTTTGCCGCAAGCCTTCCAAGTATCAAATTCGTCGCGTCGATTATCATTTTACCCAATTATCCTCACTGTCGCGTTTTTCACGCCATCCTTTGCAAGGTCATTTATCGATATTGCCTTTGCGTTTGCCTTCGCTATCTTGTCCATTGCCTGCTGTGAAAACTTCCAGGCTGCAATTGTAACGCTTTGGCTCAACTCTCCTGAAGCCAACACCTTTCCGGGAACTATTACAAGCTCTCCTTTCTTTGCAAACCTGCTTATCTTTGACAGGTTAACCTCCCTTCTCTGCCTTGTTGGCTTTTCAAGGTCTTCAGCCAGCCTTTCAAAGAGTGGCAGGT
>CAYUOQ010000084.1:0-5146 GCA_964446445.1 uncultured Methanosarcinales archaeon | reverse complement strand
TGACCTTAAGGATATTCTGAATAAACAGGTTTTTGTAAAAAACGCAAAAGTCTAGCTACAGCAACCTTTTAAAATAAGTCGTGACCTACAAAGTGATATAGCCCCGTTGTGTAGCGGCCAAATCTAACGCTTTTACAAGAGCTTGGAGGCTAGACACACCAGCCTTTGGCAACGTCAGGCAGGCCTTCCGAGGCCTGCAAAGCGTTGCAGACAGCTGGGGACCCCGGTTCGAATCCGGGCGGGGCTATTTCATTATCAAAAATGATAATTTTAGCTTATCGGTTTTTACAAAAGTTTTTTCCCCTCTTTTGCCACGGCATCGAGTGATTAGCGCTTGCTCTTGAACTGCCTTGTCTTTCTCTCCTTAGTCAGGGGAGCCCTGTTATGCCTCAGGAAAGAGTCTATCCTGTCCTGGTCGGCCTGCTTTTGCTTGCTTTGCTCGTCAGAAAGGTCGGGCATTGAAAGGTCAAGGGTGCCAGGCTTATCCTTCTGGAACTTGGCATACCTCAAGGCCTTTGCGTTAACCTTCTTTTCCTTTTTCTTGCCCATATTTTGAAGGCTAAACCAGGGGGTATTTAAATTTTACTTTGCCCTTTTTTCTGCCTTTCAATCTAATAAGCAAAAAGAACCTTTCCTGTAATTGAAGATGGTTTTATGTTTCCAATTTGAAGGCTATCACTGGCATTATCGCCCTTGACTGAAACTTTGCCATTCTCAACCGATGAAACTCGCTTAACATAATCCTTCCCGTCCAGCCTGAAAACAATTATGTCGCCAATTCTTGGCATTGAAAACAAGTAAGCCCATTTAAATGCAAAGAGCCTGCTCCCGTCTTTGATAGAGGGCTGCATGCTATGGCCTTTAACAACGTGAACGCTAAACGGGAAAAAGGGGAACATATCACTTCTTTGTTTCAGCGAAAATCTTGGCAATCTCTGCAACCGAATCCTTGAGTTGCTGTGCAATCTTCAAGTCAACAGTCCTCTTTGCATTAGAGCAAAGCTTCGTTGCCTTCCACACCCTTGCATGCAAATCCGGAAATTTTTCCAAATGCTCCTCCTTGAAGTAGTCAGTCCACAAAATGAGAATCTGGGACTTGCAAAGCTGGGCATGTTCCTCCTTCACATAAACCATCCTTACAAAATCATTCCTCTGCTGAAGCTCTGTCCCTTTCAGCTCCAGGATCTTTTCAACCATCTTGTAGACAGTTTCAGCTGCCGTTGCCATTGTGTTTGTCTCGTAAATGCCACAAGGGACGTCACAATGGGCGTGAACAACTGTAGGCTGAATAAAAAATTCAGCAATTCTGGCCGGGGTTGGGATTAAGCTATGTTTCATTGGCATCACCCTGTTCGTTTTGTAAGCTTCTGCCATAAAAAACTTGTGGTATATAAATTATAAATAAACGCTTAAAAAATTTAAATCAATCCATAGACGAATGAGGTATGGGGCAACAAAGAATTGCCAGGCTTCAAGGTTTGCGAGCAGATTCCTACCTACGACCAATTCGGATTGCTAACCATACCTTAATATATTGGTAACCTCTGCAAAAAACCAATGGCAGGCTGGAGGCCCAAATACAAGCAGGTATGTGCAATATGCAGAAAGAATCATGTCCTTATAACTTCAAGAAACCAGTTTCCCATATGCACTGAATGCTCCATGCGGGAGATAAACAAGCCAATAGAAGATGAAAAGTTCAGGAAGCTGTTTGACATAGAACAGAGGCTGTACGAACAATCTTCCTTCCTGAGGAGCATAAAATCAAACTACCTGAAATTTGGTTCCCTTTCAGAAAAACAGATTGAAACATTCAAAAGGGTCGCAGAGGAAATGGAGGTGCAAAAGCCCGATGGGGAGGAGGAGAGTTTGCAGAGAGCCTCCAAATCAACCAAAACTAATTTAAACTAACTTTCGAGTTAGCAATGGAGAATGGCAATGTTCAGGGAAAATACCAACAAAACAGCCGTAATCGCACTTCTTGTCGTGATTGGGCTTCTCCTATGGAAGGGAATGGCAACAACCGCGCCTTTAACCGAAAAAGACACCATAAGTGTTTCTTCAACATCAACAATTGAAGCGCAGCCCGACAAGGCCGAGGTATACCTCAAAGTTGAAACTGTGAGGCCCAATCCCCAACAGTCACAAGAAGATAACTCAAGAATATCAGACAAGGTAATAAATGCGTTAAAGGGAGAAGGCGCGCAAGACAAGGATGTTGAAACAACACAATACACCCTTGAACAAAAGATAAGGTATGGCCAGAATGGGGAGCAAATAATAGAAGGCTATTCAACAACACACGTAATAAGGCTTACAACAACAGAAACAACTCAAGCAGGAAGGTTCATAGATGCGGCCATAAATGCCGGTGCAAACGGCGTAAACAGCGTAGTATTCACAGTTTCACCCGAAAAAGAGGCAGAGCTCAAAAACCAGGCAATTGCAGCCGCATCAGCCGATGCAAGGGCGAAGGCTGCCAAAATAGCACAAGGATTGGGGGTAAAGCTGGGAAAGCTCCATACTGCCCAGGAGTCAAGCTATTTCATCCCATACTATGCTCCATTGGCTGAGAAGTCAACACAGGCAACAACCATACAGCCGCAGGCAGTACAGGTAACAGCAAGCCTTAGCGTATCTTATTCCATTGCGTAAACAGCAAGATTTATAAGCAAACTATCTGCCCCTTCTTTTCCATGGCAAAAATGCATTCCAGGAAGAAAGGAAACGCCGGCTCAAAGAAGCCCTTAAAAAAAGCAGTTCCAGCCTGGGTAAGATACGAAGCAAAGGAAGTTGAACTGCTTGTCGCAAAGGTTGCAAAGGAAGGCAAAGCTGCGTCAAACATCGGGATAGTCCTAAGGGATAGCTACGGAGTGCCGGATGTAAAAAAGGCCACAGGCAAAAAGGTTACTGCAATAATGAAGGAAAAAGGGATACAGCAATCAATTCCTGAAGACCTAATGGCATTAATCAAAAAAAGCGTTACAATAAAGAAGCACCTAGAGGACAACAAGCATGATATGTCAGCAAACAGGGGCTTTGAGTTAACAGACTCAAAGATACGAAGGCTGGTCAAGCACTATAAAAGGGAAAGCGTTCTCCCACAGGATTGGAGCTACGACCCTGAAAAGGTCAAGTTAATCATTGGATAAGCTAGTTCTGACCATTAAAACTGCAATTTAAGCATAGCAAGATTTATAAATAAAGACGTCACGAGTAATCAAAGGTGTGCAGTACTAGATGAAAATCAAACTTGCAATTCTTCTTACAGCCGTATTAGTCTTCTCAATATTTGCTGCTTCTTCAGCTTATGCCCTGAATGATCCTTTCAGCGGCTTTAACAGCTACATGTCCAAAGTCAAGAATGCCATCACTGGAAGGGCTGTTACTGGAATGCAGACTGCTGAAACGCAGTACGCCTGTACTTTGACGTGCGATGATGGTGGTAGCGGCAGTAAGACTTGCCAGTCTGTTAATAAGAATGGCCAAATGGTCGTATCAGGGGATGACTCTGTGTGCACTTATTCGTGCAGCCCTTGTTCTTCGGGCTGTAGTGGTGGAAGCTGTTTGGAAGTTCCTGTTGAGTGTACAGCTGATTTAGTAATAACAGAATGCACAACAGAAACGTGTTATCCGGGTCATATGACAAAATTATGTACAATCTTAGGAAGATATACCTCAGAACGCTGCGTTGCAGATAAGGGAAAGCCAGACAAGTGCACAGGGACAGACAAACCTGTTTGCATCCAGGGAAGTTGCTCCTTAGCGACCACAACTGTCAAACTTCCTCTAGGCGCAGCGTGCAGTGACGGCAAAGATTGTAATACAGGCATATGCAACTTTCAGGGAAAATGTGACACAAAACTATGCACAATAAGCTGCCCTGAGAGTTGTGGACAATTTGACGGCTGCGGAAACTTCTGCCCAAGTAATGACATTAACACTCCAGGAAAATGCGGCAACCCTGCGGCCGCAGAAAGCGCAGTCCCGACAAGAGACTGCACAGGTAAAACCTGCGGCGAACCTGACGGAGTTGGAGGAACCTTCCCTGAGACAGATAAATACACGGCAGGAAAGTGCGGAAATCCAATTTCTGCCAAGTATAAATGCTCTTTTACGGGCTGGCCTCAATACAGGCCTGACGGTAGCGTTTGGGGCTGCAACGGGGCGGGCTCAATCTTAGCGGCAACAGACTTATCAGGGCTTAGGGGCGGAAAATGTCTCACGAGCTTCTCTTGCACGCCGCTTACACTAACCTGCAACAACGATGGCACGGTAGATGCTGCAGCAGGAGAGGAATGTGACGGCTCAACAACAACAATTGGCTGCGACCCCGGCTTCCAAAAAACATGCAATTCCAACTGCAAATTCAACTCCTGCGAGCCAAGGCAGGGCTGCAACAAGGACAACGATGCATTCGTGAGCAAGGATTGCGGCGGAAATGACAATGATGATACATCAGCAAGCATAGGAGGACTTCCCGATGGTTCAAGTTGCAGCTATAGCAGCGTGTGCTCAAGTGGGCAGTGCAACCTGCAAACTAGAACATGCGAAACTGCCAGAACAAGAGACTGTCCAAACGGTCTTTGCGAGCCTGGAAAAGGCGAAGATCCGATAAGTTGCCCAAGAGACTGCAACCCTGAATGTTCCGAGGACGCTGTACAGATATTCGAAAGTTGCACAACTCCAGATTGCAAGACCGGTCACAAGGTAAAGCTCTGCGAGGATGGTTCATGGGGCAATCAGTTCTGCAGGGCTGATTTGTTCGCGAAGAACACTTGCCAAAGCTTTGAGCAGTGCGATGGAAAAGCAGCGTGCTTTACGAGGAGTGATCTGCCTGAACTCACTGTAACGCTTGTAAACACTCCACAGGTGGACAGCTCCGGCTTGGCCTTTGTGACAGTGAAAATTCAAAATGTTGGCGCTCAAACATTACAAACTTTTAATGTAGTCCCAAGCCTAAATGGGAAGGAGGCCAGTGATTGGGCAACTTCAATTCCAGGCTTAACGAAGGGAGAGTCAATAACCCCAAGGATTAACCTGGGCAAGCCTCTTTGTGGCAGTGGTTCATCAGGGCTCAACACCTTTGAAATAACTGTTGATCCGGGAGCAAACGGCGGAAATGTTAAGGAAACCAACGAAGTAA
>CAYUOQ010000083.1:2185-5168 GCA_964446445.1 uncultured Methanosarcinales archaeon | reverse complement strand
GAAGTTGCTGCCTCTGGGGCTCATGCCTTAAATTTCCAGGAATAAGCGCATAATAAGAGTTTGTACAAGGCAAAAGAAGGGGAAGTATATTCTGAAGTATAGCAATTCTTAAAAAAGACATTCCTAAGTATTCTTCAAATGGAAGGAAAACTGAGGGCAATGACGTTCCTGATGATGGCAATAGGCGCCTTGTACATTTTCCAAAGCATAAGCAATGGCGAGCTTTCAGATGCTGGAATAACAGGATTCGCAGTTCAGGAATCCAAAACAGGATGCCAGGACTCAGACAACCGCGATTATTATACCAGGGGAACAACATATGCAGCGCTCTTTTCACAAAACAATGAGCCTCCAAAGGAGGATGTTTGCGTTGGGGATAGCCTTATAGAATATTACTGTGTCCAGAATTCTCCAGAAGTTGAATTCTTTGAGTGCCCGAATGGCTGCATAAGCGGAATGTGCGCTCGATAGAGCATCACACTACCTTCTTTCTGTTCTTTTTCTAAGCTCTTTGAACAACTCTTCCCCACTCAGCTTTGAATATGTCTTTTCAAGCTCATTGAACACGTCATGCCTTGAATGGTAGCGGTGCTGCCTGAACTCAGGCCTTTCAGGCTCTCTGGGCATTGGTAGAGCTTCCTGCTTCCGGGGAACAGAAACATGCTTGGCATGGTTCATGCCTTTTTGGCTTGACCTTTTCCTGGCAAAGGAGGCTGCAAATGCACCTGCCCCGACAATCCCGGCAAGTATCAAAAGAAAAATGCCTGCCTTGAAGATAAAGCCGCCCTTAGGCTTAGATTTTGCATCTTTTGGATCTGTTCCTGCCAATACCTCCTTTCCATCATTGGCCCCGTCATTATCCGTATCAGATTTTCTAGGGGAAGTCCCAAGACTAAACTCATCAACATTCTTCAGGCCGTCGCGGTCCGTATCCAGCAATGAGTCCCTGCTGTAAAAAGGGTCAAGCAAATACATCTTCTCCCAATCGTCCGGCATGCCATCATTATCGTCATCAGGATCGCATTCGTTGCCTTGCTTGTCGCCATCAAAGTCTGCTTGGTTTCCATTTAGAAATTCAGATGGCGTGTCAGGGCAAAGATCAATGCTGTTTGAAATTCCATCATTATCCCTGTCATTAATGCCCACACACCTGGCAAGGCTGCAAAGGCTGGAAGTGCAGTCGGAATTCGAAATGCAATTTGCCCCTATAGCACACTTCTTGGCTTTGGCGCTTGCGCAAATTCCTCCGCAGTCAATGTCAGTTTCCCCGGAATCTTTTGCCTTGTTAGAGCATGGCCCTTCAGCAACACAAACACTGGTTTTGCAAACCCCACTACTGCAGTCAGAAGGCCTTGAGCACGAAACTCCTAAGTCGCATTTCTTAATGCAGCTGCCACCGCAATCTGTGCCAGACTCATCGCCATTCTTGATCTTGTCAGTGCAGCTCCCCGCCTTGCAGGAGCCACTTACGCAATAATCGCTTTTACAATCTGCATCCCCGATGCAGGACTTTCCGTTTGCGCATTTTGATGTGCAGCTACCACCACAGTCAACATCAACTTCATCCCCATCCTTAATTCTGTCACTGCACGCATAGCCAAGGTTAAGAAGCACATCTACGGTAATGCCAGAGCTTTTGACAACCTCGCTTGCAAAGCCGGCATTGCTCAAGGCAAATGCCTGGGCATAATAATTCTCGCCATCCTTAAGCCTAAGGCCGCGAATAACAACAGAGCTTTCGGATGTGGCAGTCCAATTTAACACGATATTGCCTGTGGACTGCTCAATGATAGAATAATTGTAAAGAGCTATTCCGCTTTCAGGATCCTCACCCGCAAACTTCAAAGATAAGCGGTCAAGGTAGTAGGAGTAGCCTTCTTCAACGCTATCCTGGGTGTCATTCACGTAAAGAATAACAGGTGGCGTGTTGTCAATCACGAAAGATGTTTCCCCGGAAACCTCAACCGGCCCCTCGAAAATGCACTTAATATAGTAATTATATACGCCCAAGCCGAGAACAATGCTTGCCTGGTGGTTTACGCTTGCAACGGAAAAATTACCTTTGCTTTCCTTGTATTCCTTCGTGTTGCCATAGCTGCAGACAGATTTCTTGCTCGTGGTTACAGAAAGGTTGACCTCGCCAGGCCTTTGGACAAAGCCACTTGGCAAAATTTGAGCAATTGTCGGTGGCACAGAAGTATCAACCCTAAAGGATATCCTTGAAGGCGCTGAAAGCTGCTGGGACAGGTCAAGGCAGGCAATGTTGTAAGCATAATCTGTCTTGTCAGGAAGGCCTGAAACAACAGCTTCATGGTATTTTGCATAGCTAGATTTTGACGCATCACTGCCAATGAAATCAGACGCCATTGAATCGTAGCTGTCTTTTGAAGGGTCATACCTGCAGCTTGCTTCCTCATTCGTTTCAACAACCAGCCTTGCCTGCAGAGGAGCTTCAACAACAAGGGAGGGGAAAGCGAAAGACTTTGAAATCAAAGGCTGGGAAGTGTCAAAGCCAAGGTCAAAGGCAGACTTTTCACCGCTTGAGCACTCAACATAGAACTTGTATGACTGGCCGCTTGATGGGAGTTGAAAATTAAGCAAGCGATGAGAAGATGCACCGGTCTGAGTGAACTGTGACATTTCTGCAAAAGCTTTTTCAAAGGGACTGCTGTAGCGGCAGCTTGCCAAGGACTCTGTTGATACTGTGATGTTAAATATCGAGTGGTTTGCAACTCCAAACCTTGGCTCAATCAAGGAAATTGCAGCTGTTGAAAATGGCAGAAGGAAAACTGCAACAGCCATAGCAAATGCTAAAAGGACTGCTGCACGCCTCTTTTTCATAATGAAAAAATCAGCTTAAGACTATAAAAACCTTTTCCACGCTAATGGGCAATCTTCCTCAATTTGAAGGCGTAGCTGCACGCCTTGCAAAACCCGCCGCTGGAAGCTTCTCCGCATTCAAGGCAATGCCGGATTTCTTTTG
>CAYUOQ010000083.1:0-2175 GCA_964446445.1 uncultured Methanosarcinales archaeon | reverse complement strand
AATAGGCACTGATTTCCTAAGCTTTGGCAGAACCTTAAGAAAATTAATTACTATGTTCTCTTTCATTCCAGGATAAAACTCGGCCATTTCGTTAAGAAAATCCCTCACCTCCGCCCTAAATGAAAGGCTGGCATAGGGGCACTCATTAAATCGGATGTGGAACTGGTTAAGATAAGCGTAAGCGGCCACTTCCTTTTCATAACAGAGGTAAAGGGGCTTAACCCTTGGCACAAAACTTGGGTCAGTCCCAATGCCTGAAACAGGCCCCATTCTTGCAGCAATGGAAAGGTTGCACTTGAAAATGTTCATCATGATAGATTGGCACTCATCATCAAGGTTATGGCCGGTAACGACTTTGTCAAAGCCGCGGGCTCCAAAATTAAGAAGATGCCTCCTTAAAGTGCCGCAAAGGTTGCAGGGCAGCATATCAATATGCTTCAATGCCTCGCTAAGCGAAAAGCCAAAAACAGCCTTAAATGAGATTACATTTAATGGTATTTTTTTCCCATCGCAAAAATTTTTTAAATCTTCAAGAGTAAAATTTCGATAGCCCGGTATGCCCTCATTAATAGCCAGGGCAGTAACATCATAGCCCCATTTTGAAAGCAGGTAAAGAATGGTTGTGCTGTCCTTTCCCCCACTGCAGGCAACAATTATCCTTTCTTTCCTCCCAAGCAGGTCATACCTCCTGATTGTATCTCTGACCTTTGATTCAAAATAAGCGATAAAGTGCTTCCTGCAGTAAGGCTTTGTTACGTCAATGATTGCGCTTTTCCTGCAGATGTTGCATTTTGCCATAGTTGAAGAACTAGTCAAAAAGTATAAAAAGATTCGCAATACCATTGAAGGCATGCAACAGCAACAGGAAGCAATAACTGAGCGAAAAGTCAAAATTGGCCTGGAAATCCACGGCTACCTAAACATGGCTGAAAGCAAGGCAAAATTGTTCTGCGACTGCGCAATAGAGGCAAATGCAGAGCCCAACACGACAATCTGCCCGGTGTGCACAGGCCAGCCTGGGAGCAAGCCAAGGCTGCCAAACAAGGAAGCAATTGACAAAATAATAGCCCTAGCTGCAATGCTGGGGTGCAGAGTAAATGACAGGCTGATATTCCAGAGGAAGCATTACAGCTGGCCAGACATGCCAACAGGCTACCAGAGGACAATGTCAGGAAGCTACTCAGTGCCTGTTGGGGAAAACGGAGAATTCCTGGGCAAAGGCATTGAAGAAGTCCACCTTGAAGAGGACCCTGCAAGATGGAACCCTGAAACAGGCCAGGTAGACTACAACAGGAGCGGCTACCCATTGGCAGAGATAGTCACAAAGCCGGAATTCAACTCTGCGGAGGAAGTCAGGGTTTGGCTAAGGAGGCTTACCGAAACCCTGAGTTACATAAAGGCAATAGACCCTGAAATGGGCTTAAAATCCGATGTCAACGTTTCAGTTGCCCCGTCCTTCGACAGGGTTGAAGTGAAAAATGTCAACTCGTTCAGGAACATAGTGAGGGCAATAGAATACGAGGCTGCAAGGCAGCAGCGCGAAGTGAAAGAAGGGAAGAAAATCGCGCGAGAAACCAGGGCGTGGCGCGATGAAGAGGGAATAAGCGTGTTCATGAGGCAAAAGGAAACAGCAGTTGACTACATGTTCATACCTGACCCAGACTTGCCTGCAATAAAGGCAAGCGCAGCAGATGTCAAAAGGATTGCAGAAAAGCTCCCTGAAAAGCCTGCCGCTAAAATAAAAAGATTCATCGAAAAATGGAAGATAGACAAAACGGACGCTGAAATATTGAGCTCTGAAATCGAGCTTGCACAGCTATTTGAGAAGCTTGCAGCATCAGTAAACCCAATCCTCGCAGCCAAATGGCTAAGGAGAGAGCTGCTTCGGGTCCTTAACTATAGCAAGAAAGGACTGGAAGAGGCAAAGCTGGACGAAAAAGAGCTTATACAGCTCCTAAAACTCATCGAAAACAGGAAGATAACTGATGAAGTGGCAAAAAACATCCTTGAAAAGCTTGGCCTGCACCATATTTTAAACAACCAAATTTCAACTATATCAGGAGGGGAACTGCAACACACCCACATTGCAGCTCGCCTGTCAGAGGATGTTGATTTGGTTGTAATGGACGAGCCCTCTGCTTTTATAGATGTAGAAGACAGGTTAAAAACAGCAGA
>CAYUOQ010000082.1:0-5328 GCA_964446445.1 uncultured Methanosarcinales archaeon | reverse complement strand
ACTCCTTTCGTTGTTGCTGCAAACAAGGTTGACCTTGTTCCTGGCTGGCGGAATGATGTTGGGAGCCCTGCTGACCTTCTTTTGGCAAGAGTATCAAGCCAGCAACAGCAGGTCCAGCAGGAAATTGATAACCGGCTTTATAACCTGGTTGCAAAAATTGCAGAGCTGGGATTTGACTCCGACAGGTTTGATCGGGTTTCAGATTATACAAAGCAGATTGCGATAATCCCCTGTTCTGCTAAGACCGGGGTTGGCATCCCTGAGCTTCTCGTTGTCCTTAGCGGGATGGCCCAGAGATTTCTTGAGACTGAGCTGAATTTTAATCCTGACTCTGCTGCAAAAGGGACTGTTTTGGAAGTCAAGCAGGAAAAGGGCCTGGGGCCAAGTGCCGATGTTATTATTTACGATGGTTCCATTGCTAAAAATGATACTGTTGTTATTGGCGGTCTTGAAGGGGCTGTTATTGTAAAGATTAAGGCCCTGCTTGAGCCCGACCCCCTTTCTGAAATGAGGGACAAGCGGGCTAAGTTTTCCCATGTTGACCGGGTTGTTGCTGCAACAGGAGTTAAGATAGTTGGTTCTGGCGTGGAGTTTGCAATAGCTGGCATGCCTGTTGTTTCCGTTGCTCAGGGCATGCCGCTCGAGTCTGCCAAGGCCTTTGTTCAGAAGGAGGTTTCAGAATTCAGCTTGCCTGTTGACACAGGTGGGATTGTCATAAAGGCTGATACGCTTGGCTCGCTTGAGGCTCTTATGAAGCTGCTTAAGGAGCGCGGGGTTAAAATTAAGACAGCCTCGATAGGAGCTGTTTCGAGGAAGGACCTTGCAGATGCAAATTCAAACAAGGAGTCAGATCCGCTAAATGCGGCAGTTGTTGGCTTCAATGTTCCGGTTGATAGCGATCTGGGGAATGTTTCAGTTAAGATTATAACCGGGAACATCATTTACTCAATTGAGGATGAGCTTGTCGCATGGCAGAAATCCGAGCAGCAAAGGCTGGAGTCAAAATCGCTTGAAAAGGCTGTTAGGCCTTGCAAGATTCAGCTTCTTCGCGGTTACCTGTTCAGGCAGAGCAATCCCGCAATTGTCGGGGTTGAAATTTTGGGTGGCACGTTGTCTGTGGGCATGCAGATGATGAAGGCTGACGGCTCTGGGAAGCCTATTACTTCAGTCAAGGAAATTCAGCTTGAGAAAGAAAACATTTCCTCTGCCGGGAAGGGGAAGCAGGTTGCTGTTTCACTTGACAATGTGGTTGTGGGCAGGCAGATAAACGAGGGCGATGTCCTCCTGGGCTTCATTCCTGAGGACAGCTTTAGGAGGCTTAGGGAGCTCAGGCAGTACCTTTCCCAGGATGAGCTTGCTGTGATGAGGGAGCTGGTTGAGCTCATGAGGCGTGAAAATCCTGTTTGGGGAATTTGAGAATGTTGAAGGGTCTTTCAAAATGGGTTGTTCTGAATGGGAAATCAGTCAGGGAGCTCATTGATATAATTGAAAACCAGTGGGGTTGCAGCCTTTCGAATTCCGATGGCTTTGGCTTTCTTCAAAACAAGGAGGGCGATGTTTTTCTCATTAGCAGGTCTGTTGAGAGCCTTGACCTTGAGAGCATGAACATAGAGTCCTTGGGGCTTTACTTTGGGCAGTTGCATAATGGTGAGCTTAGGCTTAGCATTGAGGGCAGCCAGATTGTCGGTATGAAGGCGATAAAGAACGTTGCAGTCCTTAGTGAGCAGCAGGCAAGGGAATGGATTTCGGGAAGTGAGATTTCAACAGATTCAGAGTTAAAAGGTTTTGTTATAGTCAGGCAGGGCGATGATTTTTTGGGGTGCGGAAAGTTCAAGGATGGGAAGATCCTTAACTACGTTCCAAAGGCAAGGAGAATTTCAAATACCTAAGTTTCTGACTGCAGGGTTATTGTTGCAGTTTGTCCATAGTGTTTTAGCAGGTTTACAAGACCCCTGTTTAAGCTGGCAGCTGCCTTGTCACACCTTGTTCCCAATGTTCTTTCAGATGAGAATCCGCCAGTCCTGAAAACAATATCCTTGGTGCTTGAAAAATCCTTGTTTACGTTTGCAGTTATCTGTTCCGTTATTCCTGCTGCCTTGATTGTTAGCATTATCTTTTCGTTCTGGCAGTTTTTAATGACTTCCTGAATTTTTTCAAGTGAGAAGTCAGCCCCGACTGCGATAATGCAGTCTCCTTTTGTTGTCAGGCTTTCATCCTTGGTTATTTCAAGGGTGCTTTTGTGCGTGGCAAGTATGTTTGCGTGGCCTTTTGCACTAAAAGAGTATTTCATCTCTTGTCAGCGCCCCGCCATCCTGCTAGATCGGACATGTAAATCTCAGAATCAATGAAATCAAAGTAGCTCGTCAATCGGCGGCTTCTTTTCCTTTCCAGTTGGCGCCTTTGAGGCCTCAGCTGCTTCCTTTGAAAGGTCAACGCCCATCCTTTTCAACTCTGTAAGGTGCATTTGCATGAGCTGTTCGACTATTCCAAGTATCCTTTGCAGTTCCTGTCTTTCCTTTGCAAGCACGGTTAGCGATCCCTTGTGAAATCCAACCTGCTCTTCCTTTGGCATCTCCTTAGGCTCTGCAGGTGCCTTTTCTTCCTTCTTGTTTGCCATTAACCTGTGGGGTCAAGCAGAACCTATTTAAATCTTTTCCCAGTAAAAATTGTCATGCTGCTTTCATCTGCAATTTGCGCTGGAAAAATTGTGCCTGAAAAGAAGTGGAAGGATTACATCAATTCTCTCAGGAAAGAATGTGAAAATTCAGGGCAGTTCAGGCATAAGGCGGCTGCAAAAAGGCAAATTTACGCTGCGATTGTTGCAGCAGTAAGTAAGAGGGCGTATTCTGCCAAGGAGTTTGGAGTCCTTTTTTCCGGAGGCGTTGACAGCTCATTCATAGCCTTCCTCCTTAAGAGGCTTGGGTTCAAATTCACCTGTTTCTGTGTTGGCATTGGGGGCAGCAAGGATTTGGCAGCTGCCAAGTATGCAGCCAAACTGCTGGGTTTGAAGCTGGTGGTAAGGGAGTTTTCCGTGGCTGAGGCTGGAAAAGCAATCAGGAAGGCAGCGAGGCTCCTTCAGTCAGGCGATCCTGTAGCCGTTGGAATTGCAGCGACAGAATTGGCAGCATTCGGGTTGGCAAGGGCGAATAATGTTTCAACCGTGTTTACAGGCCTTGGTTCCGAAGAGATATTTGCAGGCTACGAGCGGCACGCCCTTGCAAAAGATGTGAATGGCGAGTGTTGGCGCGGGCTTTCGGCAATGTGGAAGCGGGATTTCCTGAGGGCATTCAAGGTCGCAGGCTCGCTCAAGGCAGCTTCACTCACCCCGTTCCTTGACAGGGAGGTGGTTATTGCTGCAATGCGCGCAAGGCCTGGATGGAAGGTTAAGAGCAATGCCAAGAAGCTGATTTTGCGTGAAATCGCGGCGGATGCAGGCTTGCCAAAAGGCATTGCCTTTCGTCCCAAACTGGCTGCCCAGTACGGGTCAGGATTTGACAAGGCATTGGGAAAATTAACAAGAATCTCGGAGTTTTCTTTAAAGCGCGAATATCTCAGCTCTGTCCTTAAGTGACTTGTTTATCCGTTGTCCCCTTTGGTGGTGATTTTTTGCTCTTTTTTCTGACGATAAAAACATAAAAATTTATAAATTAAGGTCTGGATGTCTTTTTCTCAAAAAGGATGTTTATATGGTTCCCGCAGGCTTGAAAATGAAAATCCGTCTTGTGTTGCTCTTTGCGGCTCTGTTTGCCGCTCTTCCTGGATTTGTGCATGCCCATATCTTGGTTGATGGGAAAGGGACTGCTGACGCCTTCAATTACGATGAGAAAACCCTTGCTCACTTGAACATCGACTGTGCAGAGGCGTATGAGTGCAGGGAGGCAAATGTGGAGGGGGCTTACTTCCGCAACTGCTACTACGATCTCTCGTCTTCGCAGTGCCAGTGCGGGCAGGGAAAATTCTCGCAGTGCAATGCAACTGCAAGCTCGCTTGATGATGCCGAAATTTCGCGCCTTAGCTCAGGCAATAAAGGATTTTTTTCATTTTTTGGTGCAGGTTATTTTAAGGTGAAATCTTTTATTCCCTCTTTTGGAGGCCTTCCGACACTTCCAAAGGTTGTCATTGGACTGGTTGCTGTAGCCTTGATCTTCTTGATTTTCTCAAGATTAAGGAATACCGCTTTCAATAATGTCAGGAGGGCAAGGGCACTTCATGAAAAGGCCGTTGCCTTGCATGAGTCCGGGAGAGAGGACGAGGCCAAGGCCCTTTTTGAGAAGTCAAATTATTACCGTGAAAAAGGCTGAAGAGATGAAAAGAAATGGAATGGTTTGAGGAATTTGGCTTTGTAGAGAGCCCCTTTGGAACTGATGCCGCTTTTTCAGCCAGGTTTTCAGCCGGGCTTGAGAGGCAGCTTGAGCAGTTGCAATACCTTGTTAAGGCGGGCAGCTTTGTGTTTTTGGAGGGGCCTGGTGGCTGTGGCAAGAGTGTCCTTTTGAGGATGCTCATTGGGAAGCTTGGCAGAAAGGCTATTTATGTGGATGGTTCAGCCAGCATTGATGTTGAGGCTATCATAAAAAGGAGGACTTCAATATTCCGTTCTATGATTGGTAAATCTCCCAGTAATCTGGTTTTGCTGGTGGATGGCGTTTCAGGCCTTTCGCCGGCTGCCCTTGAGATGGTTAAGTACAACTATGACAATAATCTTTTTGCAGCTGTAGTCATTGCGGCTCAGAGCATGAAGTCAGCGGGTCTTCCCGCATCCATTTTGGATAGGATCGGCAGCCGCGTTGTCCGCATTGAGCCAATTTCAGAGGGTGATGCCTTAATCATGGTAAGGAAAAGGCTTGGCTCTTTTGATTTGCTTTCTGATGAGCTTGTCAGAAAGATTTATAAGAAGTCTGGCGGGAATGCAAAAATCTTTCTGGGGCTTTGCGAGGAGGCAGGAAAGCAAGCTGCTGCTTCAAGGTCTACTGAGATAATGGAAGAGCATTTGAAGGTAAGGTGATTTTGATGGATGTTTGGTTCAGGAAGTATGGGTTTAGCAGGAATCCTTTTTCCATTAAGCCGGCAGCGTTCAGCTATGACCTTTTTGGTTCAAGCATAAACGCAGTCATTTCATCAATTGATGAAGGAAAGGTTATCTTTGTTGAAGCCCCTCTGGGGTATGGCAAGACAACGCTTTTGAAGAGCATTATTCACCGCTATGGCGGGAGGAGGAAGGTAGTTTACGCTCATGCCCTGCCTTCTGCAAAGCTTGATGTAAAGGGCCTCTTGAAGAGGTCTTCTTTTGCAAATATTATTACCGGAAGCCTGCCAACCGGCATGATCCTT